>JAUVAR010000019.1 GCA_030591625.1 Candidatus Zixiibacteriota bacterium | reverse complement strand
TCGGCCATGGATAACAGACCGCTTTTCTTTGAAGAGTTTGAGAGTCAGGCGAAAAAAGTCGTTTATGTCTCTGCGACACCGGCTGACTATGAATTAGAAAAATGTGGTGGAGTAGTTGTTGAGCAGGTGATCAGACCGACCGGGCTTTTGGACCCTGAGATTACGGTTAAGCCACTTTCGAATCAGGTTGATGATCTTCTTGAACAGGCGAGAAAACGAATTGATGTTGGCGAAAAAGTGCTGGTTACAACTCTGACTAAACGAATGTCTGAGGACTTGACCGAATATATGAGAGGCGCGGGAATCAAAGTTCGTTATTTGCATTCTGAAATTGCTGCTATTGAACGTACTGAAATTATCCGTGATTTGAGACTGGGTGAGTTTGATGTTCTTATTGGCGTAAACCTTCTTCGCGAGGGACTTGATCTGCCGGAAGTTTCACTCATTGCAATATTGGATGCTGACAAAGAAGGGTTTCTTCGTTCGGCTCGTGCGCTTATCCAGACAGCCGGACGTGCAGCTCGTAACCGTAATGGCGAAGTTATTTTTTATGCTGATAAAATCACAAATTCGATGCAGAAAGCGATGGATGAAACGTCTCGTCGCAGGACAAAACAAGAAGCATATAATAAAAAGCATAATATAAATCCTGAGACTATTTATAAGACTCGTGATGAAATTTTACGCTCAACCAGTTTTGCCGACAGCAAGGTTGTGCAAGAGGAAGTATTTAATAAACCGGCATCTTTTGAGCTAATGTCTTATGAAGACAAACTCGGTTTCTTGATGAATTCAATGAAGAACTCGGCTCAAAACCTTGACTTTGAAATGGCCATTATGATTCGTGAAGATATCAAAGATCTTAAAATTAAAGTGAAAAAGAACAAAACAAAACAGAATTGAAATCAGTCTGTATAATGAATATGAATAAATTGGTTAAATATATTATTGTCCTTGGCGGTACCTTAATTGCAATTTTGGCGGCAGGATGCAGTGAGAAGGATGTACCGTTTGTTATTGATGCGGATGAAATTACCGCTTACATTACTAATTCTCACGAAGCGATAGAGCTTTTCTCGGTAGCTGGTTTTTATCCAGAACAACCGTATGAAGTTGCTCATCTTGATGCGACCTTTCAGGACAGGTTACTTGAGCACAAACGAACTATGTATGTTGAGACAATCCCCTTAAAAACCCTAGATTATGGAAGCACAGATTCGAGTAAAACTCCTGATTCAATTCTCTATGCGGATTATGGCAGTCTTGGAAAGCTCAGAGAAGCATGGGTGGTGATCAATGATGAGTTCACGATCGAGACTATCAGAAGTTATGCTGCTGACACATTGGTTGATACAACTGACCGTACCTTGCAACGTTATGCGTTTTTTATAAAGCTTGGCAATGATTCCAAAGATTATGTTGGCTGGCTTCTTTGGGGGTATCGCGGAATGTATAATGGCAATCCGCCGTTACGGTCTGTTATGTTTGCACGGGTGGATGGAGAAGTAACAGAAATAGAGGGTGATGTTCTTATGTACAACGATTTACCATTATCAAATCCAAATTGGTTCAGTAGAATTGGATTTATCAAACTTTCCGATATACCAAAAATCGATAATGGGGAACCAATAGCGCTTGAGACACACTGGATCGGCAGTACTAATATCACCAAGCGTGATTATCCACTCATCACATTCGATGGTCAAGCCGGTTTTACTACTATTGCAGCGAGACAGGATAGTCGAGAAGAGTATCGTGGTGTGGCCGATTTGCGCGATGGTTCTACAAGACGCTACAATTCGTTGTTGTTACAAGCATTTCACGATGATGAGTTCTTTCACATCGTCAGCTGGACTGTTCCATATCAGTTGTAGGATATATCAGGTTTGGTATTAAATCGGAAATAACCTGATACTGGTGTAGCACCAATCTCCTTTCATATCAAGCAATTATTAAATCGAACAAAAAAAGTTGCTTTGCCACCTTTTTATGTTGAATCTATTCCTTACAAATGAGTAATAGCAGTAGAGCAAACTACTAAATTCAATTTATATTTTTGGAGGAACAATGCGAAACGAAAAACTCAAAATGCTCCCACTTTTTCTGGTAGCTCTCTTGGCGGTCGGGATGATGGGATGTGGTACTTCGGTACCATCTGGTCACAGGGCAGTCTTTTTCTCGAAGTTCAGTGGTGGAACCGAAATGGGACAGGTCTATGCTGAAGGTTTCAACTGGCATTTCCCGTGGAACTCGATGATTGTTTATCAAATCCAGACACAGGAACGCAAGGAAGACCTGACAGTGCTTTCATCTGATGGTGCGACGATAAGAATTCAGGTTTCGATTCTTTATCATCCTAATCCAGAGAAGATCGATTCGTTGCAGGTTTCTATTGGACGTGATTACTACGCTGTAGCTTTGGCTCCGTCGATCAGAGGGATAGCTCGTGCTGTTGCAGGTAAATTCAAACCAGAAGAAATTTACTCGACTAAACGAGAAGAGCTGCAATTATCAATTGTTGAGCAATTAACTACCGAGATGGCAGGACGAAATATTGTTGTCGAAAATGTCGTTGTTCGTGATGTGCAGATACCTGCCAAGATTTCCGAAGCGATTAACTTTAAGCTGACCGCCGATCAGGAAGCGCAGAAGATGCAATTCACGATTGCGAAGGAAAAGCTTGAGGCCGAACGTAAGCGGATTGAAGCGAAAGGTATTGCCGATTTCCAGAAGATTGTTGCAGCAGGAATTACGACATCATATCTGAAGTGGAAAGGTATTGAAGCGACCCAGAAGATTGCCGAATCACCAAACAGTAAGGTTATTATAATTGGTAATGATTCAGGCGAGATGCCTCTCATACTTGGTGGTAATAATTAGTCGGGTTTTTAAGTAGTTCAGGAGGCCTGTCTTCCTGGCGAGTAATGAAGGGTGGGTTCGAAATCGGACCCGCCCTTTTTTTGGGCAATATATTATAATATCCAATACGAATACTGGGTGAATGCATTATGAGGATGGAGACTTTTCGTCACATTCCAGAGAACTAAAATACTTGACAAATTCAATAAAACAATACTTATTAGATCAACCTTGTCAAAATTTAGAAGCGATATGTCTGGGTACCCTGCGGGTTATTTTGGTATAGACGCACACTTCGTTCGTGAACACGTTGAGTAAAGTATATGACTTAAATATCCACAGTCTATATGTAACTCTTTGGGTCGCATAGGACTTACTCTAACCTCACCTTTGAAGGAGACCTTGTATGCACCGTACGAGCACTCGTAAACGCGGCCTGACAATGCTGTTTGTTGGCGTCGCATTGGTTTTGACTATTGGACTTTGGGGATGTTCTAATAGCGACTCACCTGTCGCACCGAACTCCTCAAATATTTCCGCTAACCTTATTTCCAGCAATGCATTAGATAAGGGAAATCCAAGAATTCAGGCTGTGATGGCGATTCAAGACCGTCACACCAAACGTCTGATGGAAGATCCTGACGTAATCGGAACAGCTACCACAGTGAATGAAGCAGGCCAACCAGCAATCATGTTGTTGGTAACTTCTGAAAATGCTCGTGCCAAAGCAGCCAAATATATTGATGGCGTTCCTGTTGAAGTACTACTAACCGATCCGATCTATGCCATGAAGGGCAAACCTGGCGGTGACGGTGGTGGTGGTAAAGTTGACCACAAAGCGAAACAAACGACTCCGATCAAACTCGGCACATCTGGTGGCTGGGGCAATGATCTCGCTAATGGTTACTGTTGTGGTGGCACACTTGGAGCATTGATCCAGGTGGGAGGCCAGAAACGTATTCTGAGTAACTATCACGTCTTTGAAGCTGACATCGTTAACGGTGGTAATGGCACAAGAGCTACGAACGGCGATGATATTATTCAACCTGCTCTGATCGATGTGAACTGCAATGCGGGCAATGCTCAGGTTGTAGCAACATTGGTTGTGAGTCACTCTCTACCGAATAGCAATGTTGATTGCTCCAGTGCCAACATCGTTAGTGGCATGGTTGACGAATCAGGTGCTATCCTTGAGATTGGCACAATCTCATCAACAACAGTTGGTGCTTCTGTCAATCAAGCTGTTAAGAAGAGTGGTCGTACTTCTGGATTAGGTCGCTCAAAAATTAGTGGGTTGAATGCAACTATTAACATTCAGTACGAAAATGAATGTGCCGGTGGTGTAGCATTCACCAAGACTTTCACAGGCCAGATTGTTATCGCCAATAAAGGAACCAAATTCCTCAAGGGTGGTGACTCCGGTTCTTTGATGGTTGAAGATGTGACTACCAATCCACGTGCGGTTGGTCTCTTGTACGCTGGTAGCAGTACTGTTGCTATCGCAAACCCAATCGATGATGTGTTGGACTTCTACAACGCTACAATGGTTGGAAACTAATTAGTATTCGACTCCATCAATAATGATGGATATTGATATATAACCAGCCTCCGGTAATTTCCGGGGGTTGGTTTTTTTTATTGCAAAGCTTGTTGCAAATAAACAATCTGATGAAATATGAATATATATTGGAGAACGATAGATTGAACTTCACGCGTGCAAAACAAATTTGTGTAACTGCTTTGTTGTTGGGAATTATGTTGATGCTCAATTGCACTAAAGCGCACAATACAAACAAGGAAAGTGAGATTGGTGTGCCGGTACTTGACATAAATGAAGTAATGAAAAACCACACTCAAGAACTTATGGCAATTGAAGGTGTGGTGGGGGTGGCAATTGGAGAATTAGAGGATCATACTCCTTGCATATTAGTAATGATCGTCAAGGAAACCGATGAGATCAAAGCTAAAATTCCAAACATGTTAGACGGTCATCCGGTTAGTCTTCTCGTTAGCGGTGAAATAAGACCGATGGACGGGAACTGATTCAGTTTACCAATTCAGTCCATTTTCTTTGTAGAACTCGTGCAGTTGTTCTCTTGCAACAAGATTTATCCGTTCGGCCATGAGATCAATAGGGTTCAGGTCGTCGGTGAAAACAGCCACACCCTTAACATCTACTACAAACTGATTATCCCAGGCATGATTTCGATTATAGTTGTCGCTGAATCGTCCGGTAACTTCGGGAAGTTCTTCTATCAACTTTAATTCGCGATCCGATGCAAACATTACGACATTCCCCAATTGATCGGGTGGTTCGGCTATCGGTAGTACAATAACATGCTCAAACTGTTTTTTTGCGGTAGCTGCCAAAGATGTAACAACGATATCGTCCCAACCGACCGCTTCGATATTCATGGCGAGAACTCCATTCACTGAAAGGCGTGAACGGATTAAAGCGAATGCTTCAACAGTCACAAGATGAAACGGTATAGAGCTGCTTCCAAATGCATCCATCACGATGAGGTCATAATCTTTATCGTTAGTGATTAAATACTGACGCCCATCCATTTCGAAAACGTCAGCTTCATCTTCTCTTAGTCCGAAATGTTCATAAGCTAATTTAGTTACGACTGGATCAATTTCGACTGCGTCAACCTTCCATCCATTTTCCGCAAAATTCTTGACAACTGAACCGCCACCAAGTCCAACTAATAACATCTCACCTGGCTGGGAGAATAGGTTGTTGGTGATATCCAACACATGGACGTAGGGGAAGTATGATTCTCGGGTTATCGGATCGGCAATTGTGTGAGTGCCTCCATCTATGATCATGTAGCGAATATCATCGATATCTGCTACTCGAATTTCGGCATAAGCACTTTGTTCGATTGCTATTAGCCCGTGTTCCGGATCAGCTGTCTGTGCGGGGGCGATTTGGTATCCCAACAATCCTGCAAGAAATAATACAAGGGGAGCAGTGTAAACTGCTTTGCTTTTCTTGTGGCAGAAAAGTCCAATAAGTGCAGTTGAGATGAGAATCAGCCCAATGATAAAGACAAGTCTGTAAACGCCTATGTTTGGAATTAGAAAAAATCCAGTTCCGACTGCGGCAAAGACACTTGCAACAGTAGATACGGCGTAGAGGTTGCCCGCAGTCCGCCCCACAACATCCAGACTCGATGCTTTCAATCTGATTGCGTAGGGGCTAACCATTCCAAGTAGGGCTAGAGGTGGGAAAAATAGTATTGTTGCTATGACAAGGACAGCTGCTCGAAGACCAAGTGTATCGGTGACCGCCAATGCAGGAACTCGTAACCATGGAATTATCGCAATCCATAATCCGGCTGCACCAATTATTATACATAAACGTGATATTGTTGCTTCCCGGTCGGCCAACCTACCACCGATCGCATAGCCAGCACTTAAGGCGGCGAGTGTGACACTAATTAGTGCCGACCAGAGATAGAGGCTTGACCCGTAGAATGGTGCGATGATTCTCGTTCCTAACAGTTCAATAGCCAGAACTGATGCACCACATACAATGATAGCGAGATAAATAAAGAAGTTGATCATGACTTTTGCTCCTGTTTGGCATCGCCACTTGTATTCTTTTGGACTGACTGGTGTCACCCAAAGCCATGATTGGCTTATACTGTATGGGATGATTTCTTTTAACAGGTTCATATTCGCATGGACCTGCTGCCTGCTACTTTAACTGGTTAATGAATTATACTATGAAAGGGAATAGATATCAAGTTTGTTATCAGTCGTGTTATAAGTGTGTATCTAAAGGAGTATTTGCTGTCAAGGCTGTGTTATTGTTGTCGTACGATGATTGAAAAACAGTAATTGGGACTTGTACAAGTAGTGACCGCAGGGGGGGGCACGCCGGCACACTCTGTCTGTTTTGCAAAAGTAGCTTGGCGCAATGTTCTCCGTCCGGTGTGATGACGAAATAGCCACAATCGTTCTGAATTACATCCACATCGAAATCATAGCAACCGTTCCCAGAATGCGAGACGGGATCTGTCGCATATCATATTAATCTTGCTAAATGGGGCCGAATTTCTATATTAAGAGTGACTTGATATTCGTTCGACAAACATTTCCAAGGAGAATCGCATGATTAAATGTAAGATTTCTCTGATACTATTTCTCATCATGATTTTGGCTTCCACGTCAGTATCAGTTCACGCTGAAGTACCGCACAGTATTAATTATCAGGGTCGTTTAACCAATACTGGTGGTGAACCGGTTACAGATGGTTTGTATCTTCTCAGGTTTAAACTTTATGATGATCCGAGTGGCGGGGTAACTCTATGGGACTCAGACTATCGCGCTATCCAGGTTACGAGTGGTTTCTTCTCATACCTGTTGGGGGATACCACTGCAATCCCATATTTGGTCTTTACGACTCACAACAATGTCTGGCTTGGAATTCAGGTTTCTTCAGATCCCGAACTGTCACCCCGAAACAAAATCAGTTCGGTTGGTTTTTCATTCCAGTCTATGCAATCGGATTCTGCAAGAATCGCAGGAGATGCCAAGCGGCTTGATGGCAATTCCGCACCATATTATCTCGACTGGAATAATCAGATCAACATTCCAGCCGGTTTTGCTGATGGGGTTGATGATGTTGGGACTGGTGGCGACGGCGATATAACAGCTGTTGAAGCTGGAAGTGGTTTGTCTGGTGGGGGAACGTCCGGCGATGTAGCTCTGTCGGTTGGCACAAGTGCGATAACTTCGTCTCACATTGCTGGTAATGCAATAACCAGCGGTCATATTCAGGACAACCAAGTTACCGGCAACGATCTCGCGCCCAACTCGGTTGAAGGATTTCATATACAGGATGGAACAATAACCTTCAATAAGATAGGTATGAATGGTGCTGGTGAAGGTGATGTGATGAAATGGGTCGGCGGAAGTTGGACGGTGGCGGCCGACGCAACTGGGACAGGTGATATTACGGCTGTCAACCCCGGAAGTGGTTTGACTGGAGGGGGGACGTCGGGTGATGTAGCTCTGTCGGTTGGTACAGGCGCGATTAACTCGTCTCACATAGCAGATGGAGGGGTAGGTATGGTTGATATCGCCCAGTTCGGCGCATCCGAAGGTGAGGCTCTTACTTGGTTAGGTGGTGGGTGGCAACCCCACGGAGTCGGCGACATTACCTCGGTAACGTCTTCCGAACTCGGAGGATTATCAGGCGGCAGCGAATTTGGGGATGTCTCATTACAGATTGCATATCAGGGTGTGACATCCTGGTTTATTGCCGATGCTACCATAACAGATGAGGACATTATTGGCTCGGCTGATATTGAACCGACCAAGATTAGGGGTACGGCCGTCAACCTGTCGGATGTCCAACTGATTAACGGAACAAAGACCTTTGATGATCTAAAGATTAGTTCAACCACAAGAAGACTTGCGATTTCTAATGCTGCTTTTGTTCCGAGGAGCAACAGCCAAGCCTATTATAGGAATTCCAACTATATTAGAAATGTTTCAAGCGGATATTGGACTTTCTTTGCTCAAGTATCACTGCCGGAGGGTGCAACTGTAACAGAGGTTAAGGCGACATTTTATGATAATGAAACCACCTACTATGGGAAAATGGAATTGTTCAAGGTCTATATGGTCACTGGTGCTGAGATCAAAATGGCAGAATTGCAGACAGCCAGCAGGCCCGGCCTGGTCACCATTAGTGACGCCTCTATTGTCAGCAGTTCAATTAGTAATGATGGCTACAATTATTACCTGATTTCGACTATGGCCTTTAGCTCTAATTTTGACTATATGAAACTATATGGTGCGGAGATTATCTATACGATTACAAAGCCGCTTCCTTAGATGTGACGACACGTATCGCAAGGGACAAGTTTTTCGACTTGTCCCTGATTTTATCAAAAAAAAGGGAGAGACATTATTTTCTGCAGCCAGCTTAGTTCTTCCAGCTCTGGGCTAAATTTAATGAGGTGTATGTATCAACCATTAGCTGGGGCTATATCTTTTTAATTCAGAAATCTCAGACTAAGCTCGAACCATTTCCACTTTTAGATCATAAATTATACGACGAAGCAAGAGGGATTGATGAAACTGAAGCACGGGAGATGACACTAAGGTTGGTCAGAGAAGAAGGAATATTTACAGGCCTTTCCTCGGGGCTCAATGTTGTAGGCGCTTTTCAAATTGCTCTAGAATTAGGGGTGGGACATACAGCAACTGTACAGTTGCTGTTGATTCGGGGTTGAAATACTTAAATGGGGATTTGTACAAGAGGTGACAGGGGTTAATTAATGGCGGATCGAGAAGAAAAGAAACTTGTTAACAAACTTACAATCTAACGTAAGGTTATGCTATGTAGGCTTTTCCGGTGGGGTCTCAAGATCCCTCACGATATTTTGGAGATTTAATAGGTTTTCTTTGGATTAAATAATTTATTATTAATCTTTCATTGATTAGTTTGTAAAAAGGTAAGATCAAAAGATGATTTTAGGAGAATATTCATGAGAGTTATGTTGATTTCTGTTATAGCACTTGTATTTAGTTTTTCAATAAGCAAAGCAGAGGAGACTGTTCCTGCTCCATTACAATCTCCGGTATTCGACTCAGTTCTTGCAGAAAAATTAGGGGCTGATGATTATGGAATGCACAGATATGTAATCGCTTTTTTAAAAGCTGGTCCAAATCGAGATCAGGATTCTACCGAAACGCATAAGCTTCAAGTTGGCCACATGAATAATATCAAAAGGCTGGCTGATGAGGGCAAATTAGTCCTGGCAGGACCATTCCTGGATGATGGCGAGTTAAGAGGTATTTTCATATTTAATGTCAGCACGGTAGAAGAAGCCAAGAAATTGACAGATACTGACCCGGCCATTATAGCAGGTCGTTTGGAGATGGAACTTCACCCTTGGTATGGCTCGGCAGCATTGATGCAGGTACGGGGAATACACAAGAAAATCAAAAAAAATGAGTTTTAAACTGAAGTATTATTTAAATCATGATTGAATTGATTCTAATTGACTTTATGGGATTAACTACTAAATTTGACACCAATGAAGAGTAGAAATAAAGGCATAATTACCGCCTGGTGGCTGCGATCCTTCTTATTCCTTTTGATCGCATATACAAGCCAGCTTTATACAATTGATCATCTGCATCATACTCATAATGAAGATGCCACAGGGGTTGAAACCAGATTCTTACCTATTGATGTTGATTTAGACCACTCTGCAGATCATCAACACGATACCGAGATCCCACACAAGAATGATCATCAGCATACTTATAATAGTCATGTTGATTGGCATATAATAAGAATACAAAATCAAAGAACGGTCACTATTGATGACCAACGTCTCTTTGCAACTGTTTCAAGTATTCTTACAATTAGTAGCGATATTTCTTCTATTTCTATAGAAGAAACTATATACGTTGCAGATAATCCGACTACCTCTTTAATTATTCGTGGCCCTCCGCTTTTTGTGTAGAGTAATAATCTCTATTTAACTATAAATTCTAATTACTTTTTCCAAAGGGCAAAATTAATCATGATTATGTCATATTGGTAAAGTAATCAGAATCTGACAACAAAGTAATCTATCAGCTTGGGTTATAAAATATGTACACAAGTTGAAGAATCAGAAAATCTTATTGAGGATGATTTATGATTAATCAGTTTAAGCGGTTATGCACAACGAATAATCTTATATATTTTTTTGGAATTATAACTATTCTATTAGCCTTGATGCCCGAGGCATCGGCTCACGGTGTTACCGAGGGCGATAAAGGGTATATTCAGGAAAGTTCCGGTACGATGATTTTACCGTTCATATATCTTGGAGCAAAACATATGGTCACTGGGTATGATCATTTGTTGTTCTTGTTTGGTGTTATATTTTTCTTATACCGCCTCAAAGATGTTAGCATATATGTAACGTTGTTTGCTGTTGGTCATTCGGTCACACTTATATCCGGTGTACTGATGGAAATTAGTGTGAGTGCTTATCTTATTGATGCAATAATTGGATTTTCTATTGTATATAAAGCGCTTGATAATATGGATGCATTCAAGAGCTGGTTTGGTTTCCAACCAAGCACTAAGATAGCGACACTAATATTCGGGTTGTTTCATGGCTTCGGTCTGGCAACCAAGATACTTGACTATAAGATGTCATCGGATGGTCTTCTCGCTAATTTAATTTCCTTTAATATCGGAGTTGAATTAGGACAAATCATGGGTCTGGCAATGATTCTTATCGGGATCAGTTATTGGCGACGTTCGGGTGGCTTTTTCCGCCATGCGTATAATGCCAATGTAGCTTTAATGGCCGGTGGATTTATTTTCGTTGGTTACCAGATGACCGGGTATTTTTTAAACAACTAATAGGACAATATTATGAATAACAATAATGCAAACATTGAACTTCCATCGAAGAGCAAACTACTCAAGTCAACTGTAATAGCAATATGTATAGCAGCGATCATTTTAGTAGCTGTTGTACTTCCTGCCGAATATGGTATTGATCCGACTGGTATCGGCGCCATGATTGGCTTGAAAAAAATGGGTGAAATAAAAGTTTCGCTTGCCGAGGAAGCAGCAATCGAAAAGGATGTGAAGGTCGATGTCACTCCACCCGCTGAAAATATAGTTGCCAAAATTGAATCAAAACCCGCAGCCTCTATCACAGAAACAAATGCGAAATCAGATAAGTTTACTGTGACTCTGGCACCGGACGAAGGCAAAGAGATTAAAGTTACGATGACAAAAGGTTCAACGGTGAACTATCTTTGGCAGACCGATGGTGGTGTCGCTAATTATGATGCTCATGCTGATTCCAAAAAGCTTGAAATCAAGTATCATAATTATGAGAAGGGTAAGCTCCAAAGGAGTGAAGGAGTTATGGAAGCAGCATTCGACGGCAACCATGGCTGGTTCTGGCGCAACAGAACTTCTAAGACAATGACTGTTACTTTGGAAGTTAGTGGCGACTACACCGATGTAGTACAATACTGATGAATTAGGTTTTATGAATACTGTATATTAAGTCCAGTATGATAGAGCACCAGACAATTAAAGTCTGGTGCTTTTTATTTTGGAATATTCGTGCACTATATGTTTAATTTAAGAGAGATTAACGTTTTCTTAAATTCACATCATCGAAGTTCCATAATCTATAATTAACTGTTAGTCTATATTTAAACCTAATCTGTTAATGAACATAATAATCTATATCGTCTGCGTGAAAGGATAATATGAAGATGAAGATGCAAAAAATATCGATTCTGATGGTTTGGGTTATCGCAGTTGTCAGCCTGGTGTTAATTTCGTGTGGTAAAGAAGTAGAGAAACAAACTGTTGTAACTGGTCCGGTCGTTGATAGTGCAGCCTCTTCAGACGGTGTTATGATCCAATATGAGGTAGTAGGCGAAGGTGAACCGACCCTGGTTTTTGTTCATGGTTTGAGTTGAGACAGAAGCTACTGGAAAGCACAGGTTGATGAATTTGCCAAATCCTATCGAGTAGTAGCGGTCGATATGGGTGGGCACGGTGGCTCAGGGACTGATAGAGAAGATTGGACAATAGCCGCATTTGGGGCCGATGTTGCTGCCGTTGTAAAAAAACTTAACCCTGATAAAGTTGTATTGATTGGTCATTCGATGGCCGGGAGTGTGAATATTGAGGCCACACGGCAGCTTCCCGGGCGAGTCATCGGTTTGATCGGGGCGGATTGTTATAAGAAATTTGGGACAGGATATTCGCCGGAACAGGTAACCGAGATCGTTGCACCGTTTAAAGCTGATTTTACTACTGCTGTAGATGGCTTTGTTAGAAATATGTTCCCGGAGACAGCCGACAGCGCTCTGGTGGATTGGGTTGCAGCAGACATGGGTGCAGCTCCGCCCGAAGTTGGCATTAGTGCGATGACTAATTTTTTCGTTTACGATTACCAGGCAATACTTAAGGAAGTCAGAGTTCCTATTAGTGCTATCAATACCGATATGTGGCCAACAGATTCGGAAACGAATCAAAAATTTGCAGCTTCGTTTGAATTGAAGCTCATGTCAGATGTCGGGCATTTTGTCCAGCAGGAAGATCCCGCTACTTTCAATCGCTTGCTACACGAGACCCTGGATGAACTGACTGGAAAAACTGGTGCATCAATCGAAAAGGAATAGCTTTATAGACGTGCATCCGCTAAGCTATAGAAGGAGACTTCACAGAAGCAGAAAGGTAGTGTGATTTTAATGAGCACAAAATTAGACCTGACAAAAACATACAAAGACTACTATTCTGCAAAGAGCAACCCGGTTGTTATAGAGTTTGGTCCAGTTCCATATCTGTCTATCACAGGAGAGGGTGAACCTGCAGGCGAACAGTTTATTGCTGCGGTTGAAGCGTTGTATCCATTTGCTTATGGTGTGAAGAAAATCTGCAAAGGGGAGGGGCAGGACTTTGGCGTGCCCAAGTTAGAAGGTCAATGGTGGGTAAATTCTGATAAGCCTGCGTTGGAAGTTCCTCGCTCTGAGTGGCAGTGGAAGCTCTTAATTCGCATGCCCGAATTTGTGACTGATGCAATCTGTGAATCGGCTCAAGCTGATGTTTTGAAGAAAAAAGGGTTGGTGTTAATAAAAAAAATCGTGTTTGAGAAAATAGATGAACAAATATGCATTCAAATAATGCATGTAGGACCGTACTCGACTGAGCCTGAGACTATCGCAAAAATGAATCTATTTATGACAGATAACGGTTTGGTTGAGAATGGATTGCACCACGAAATCTATATTTCTGATCCAAGAAAGACAGCACCGGAAAAGATGAAAACAATACTCAGACAGCCAGTGAAATAACTCGACTTACAGTTCTCCCGTAAGGCTTGAGAGCCTTGCGGAAACAGGACTCCACGTGTCCCTTATGGCGTGCGTCCCGGGTTAATTTAATTGACAAATTGACAAATTAAGCTATCTTAGGTCACGCATATGTCCCTTAAGCCGCCGGAGGGCAGTCATGAAAAAGATATCCTTTCTATTATTAACTACAACTTTATTATTTGCTATGTGTAGTATTGCTGGAGCACAGCATTATACCGATTGGACCGGGTTTGTATATCAACCTGAAAGATACGATGACAATGATCATGTTGTATTCTATGAGTTGAAAAAAGATTACACAATATGTTTGGCTGAATATTTTGAAGATTCAGAAAAACTGCCTGATTGTTGTGAGGGGAAAGCCGACTTTTATCGCGCTTGGGCATTCGCTCTACCAGCCATTGATTGGGATTATATCAAGGTTAGTTTCGGCGGGATGATGACAATAAAGAAGGGATACCGGTGGGATGGTGCATCTTACCTCTGTAAAAAATGGGATGGTAGTTTATATTGCCCCGACGAACACCACAACTTTCGTTCATCTTTGGTTCATGATGCGCTCTACGATTTGATGCGCATGGGTTATTTGAAGCCTGATAAACATCATCAGCTTCCTGTATTTGGAGATTGCGTTGATACTCATATACTATGGAATTCTGGTGATGATAATAGGAGATTCGCTGATATGATCCATTATATGATAGCAATCGAAGATGGTGATTCTAAAGGTGATGCTCAATCAGATTATTTCTGGCTCAGGGTATGGGGTGCCTGTGCGTCGCATGATGATGATAAATTAACTGGTTGGAAGTATCATGCTGGTGAACTTGTTGCTTATCCGCTTGACGGGAATGTTGAGTTAGAGTGGACTCCGTTTAATAGGTCCGGGGCTGATCCCAATCCGGACGGTCATTTCTCCCCTCATAACGGCTATGGTATTTATAGAAATGGAGTCGAAATTGCCACCGTTCCGGTATTTGATCCATTTCCTTTCTTTGCAAATTCATTTACGGATGATAATCCAATACTCGGAGAATATGTTATATACCAAGTCAAACCCTTGTCGGGGAACAAGAATCAGGATGACTGGACTAATATCAGAGAGCTCAGATTGCTTGACTCCCCTGGTAATGCCTTAAAACTTGATGGTATCGACAATTATCTTGAGGCAAACACAGTATCAAATGATCTGTTGAGTATGCCGCCACCTTTCCCGTTTGAACTCACTTATGAAGCATGGGTCTATCCTGAAGACCAGAGTGGGGCAATAATCGCATTTAATACGATGACCGGTGGAAATTTCTCTATCATGTTATACGATGCCGGGCGCCAGAAATTCAGCCATTACGACGAGGATAATAAATTCATTTATAGCATTGATACTTATCCTCCCAATAACTGGTACCATGTCGCCGTAACGCTTAGGTCTTTCGGGGGGCAAGGTGTTCTTTATGTAAATGGCGAACAGCAGGCGACCTTTAATGCTAATCCAGGTATGATGGATTATGGTGCGCGATTTAGTATCGGCCAGGAGTGGGATGGGTCGCAGACATCACAGCATTTCAAAGGTATGATAGATGAAGCTCGTGTATGGAATTATGTGAGAAATCAGGCTCAAATTCAGACTCTAATGTTTAGTCCAGCGATTGGCAACGAGGAAGGATTGGTAGGCCTTTGGCATTTTGATCAATCAGAGTACGCGTCCATTACATTTGCTCCTGAAATAACGGTCCACAACAATAGAGGGACTTTGTCCGGGTATGATACCGGCACCAGCCGACCATTTGTAGCTTCGGGTGCGATGCAACAACCAACTGCTGTTGATGATGACAACTTAAGTGATGATTTGGTACCGGGTAGTTTGGAACTGGCTCAGAATTATCCTAACCCGTTCAATCCAACTACAAGTATTGAATACAATCTTCCAACACGATCTCATGTAACTATTGAGATCGTCAATGTTCTTGGTCAGAAAGTAAGAACGTTGATAGATGAGGCCAAACCAGCAGGTAATCATCAGGTTACCTGGGACGGGAACGATTCAAATGGAGAAGAGGTTTCATCTGGAATCTATTTCTATCGAATTCAAGCAGGTAACTTTACCGAATCAAAGAAGATGATTCTTCTTAAATAACGAATCTTTGATTAAACTGAAATAAGGGACAGGTTGAAAAGTCTGTCCTTTTTTTTATAGCATAAATGATTCTTTTCAGTTTGATTTATAACCAGAAAGTTGATGCATATAATTTTATCAGGTTGACAAGGAGAAAAAAATGTATATTGAAATACTTCAAGATTTCTTTTTCTGGTGTATGGTAGTCAACTTCGGGATCTATGTTTTTACTGCACTTTGTATTATAGTAATGCGAAATATCATTACTAAAATTATAATGAAAGTGTTCAAGCTGGATGAACAAACAGTTAACAAATCTTTGCATATATACTTATCTGCTTACAAGTTATTGATTACTGTATTCAACTTCGTCCCTTGGATTGCGATTCTGATTATCAAGTGAATCCCTGATCTGTATGGACGGATTATGAGTTTGCTCAGTTGTCCGAACAACAGAAAACACCAGACACTAACCTGTAGTAGTAGCAATTACTTATAGAAAGCACGATAATGGGTGCCTGTCCGCCGAAGGAGGGTTTTTTCTTATTTTAGCCTGTTTTGGCTAGTTCCGTAAGAAACGTGTTAGAAAGAGGTGTATGTCAAAACAGGGCGCAAAGTCTTTTATGTTTTAGTATTCTTCTACTTTTCACCTCTAATAAAATTATATAATTAACCGATAATATATTAATAATATCCAATGAATGTTATTATCTCACCTGGGTGGATTTTATGTCAAGGCTATTTCTAACTTGATTGTAAAATGAATGAACATCTTAATATACTATCATTGAAGGGATGTAATGACCAACCATAAGCGCTCTACAAGCAGCGTTGATCGACAATTGACACATGCTTGGCACAGTCTTTTGTCCAAATCACAACACCCAGTAAATAACATTGCGTTCCGTTTACTGATAATCACAGCCACCAGCGTTTTTGTGGCAGAGGCGATTATCATGCTCTTCCTTGATTTCATAGGTCCCTTCAGCCTCTTGGCAACTGTTTTATTGGATGCCCTGCTAATTCTGATATGTACTCTTCTGGCTTTGTATTGGTGGTTGTACCGTCCGCTAGTTCGTCATATTTCCGAACACAATCAGGCTGAGGAGGAACTATCAAATATTTTCGATCTCACACCGGAGATGATCTGCGTAGCTGCGCCTGATGGGAAGTTCATCAAAGTTAATCCAAGTTGGGAGAAGACTCTTGGCTTCTCAACAGAAGAAATAATGAATATGGGATGGATCAACCTAATCCACCCTGACGATATCAGCTCGACCGAGAAAGAAGTCACAGAGCAGCTTGCTGGAAACAACACAATCAATTTTGTCAATCGCTACAGGTGCAAAGACGGTACGTATAGGACCTTCGAATGGAAAGCAAGTCCATCC
>JAUVAR010000213.1 GCA_030591625.1 Candidatus Zixiibacteriota bacterium | reverse complement strand
TCTCGCATCAACAACATTCCCCTCACGATCAACCAGAGCTTTCACCCAGAGGGAGCCTTCAATTCCTGCCGTCTCTAAAAGTCTCGGATAGACAGGTCGGGCTATATGTACAGGCTCTGGTATCTTCTCAACCGGCACAAAGCTATCAATAGCAGGATATATTTCTCCGCCCGTTCCTCCACCATAACTCGTCTCGACATAGTCACCTTCAGGCCGATCGGTTGATCCACCAGGTATGAAATCATTAGCAAATTCATAGACCGAGATAAGCTCTTCTTCATATTCTTCTGAGAATAGACTATCTGCAATTGGTATAAAGTCTGCAGTAAAAACAGATGCTTCAGTACTAATTTTCTTCCCACCTACAGGCAGGTTGTCGGTTATAATAACAAATTCCTTTTCAATTGTTGAAATAACTCTGATCGAATCTTTTGGTTCATCAGGATCTGGTGGTATCAAAACTTTCGTTGATGGCATTGTTAGCCATAAGACTATCAGACAAACCATCGCAAATGTCAGCCCTATCCCTTTTATCATGTTTGCCTGATATCTCCGCTTCATTTCCCACGCCCCATACGGTTCCACATCCTTCATTTTGTGTTCAGTCATAACAACCTCCTCGTCATTGTCTGAATGCATATCATACAATTGCAAGCATCCAAACCTGTTAATGTTTTACGTAAGACGGCGAAGGATATAACTCATTACTCATAGCGTATCATGCACAGTTGTGCACAAATCACCATAGTCATCTATTCAATTGGTGTGCAAATAAATCTTAAAGGAGTCCTGCATCGCAGTAAAGATACCGCGACACAGGACAGGAGGGGTTTTTATATATCTTTAAGCTCTCTGAGTTACTAACTCTTAAAGCTCAAACTTCCATTGAATTGCTACCCACATCGCTACCGGACGCCCATTCTGAATGGCCGGCTTAAAGCGACATTTATAAGCTGCGGAAACTGCTGCCAGATCAAGTGATTCGGTTCCAGATGACTTGTAAACTACAGCCTTACTGACTGCGCCATCTTTCATAACGAGCATCTTAATCCAAACATTACCTTCGATTCCAGCTTGTTGAGCCAGACGAGGGTAAGCAGGTGTCTCTTTGTGTACTACGGTAGCAGCATCTTCCACCGGTACGAAATCATCCATTCCCGGAAGAAAATCATCATCTTCGATATCAACTACAATATCACCTTCATCACCCATACTGATTTCAGGCGCAACGATTTCTGCCATCTCATCACGAGTCGCTAAAGTGACATCGTCGTCGAGCACTTCATCGTCGGCAACCGGAGTCGGAATACCAACTTTTGGGGCAGCAACATTTGGTTGATCGACTTTCACCTGGGGAGGTTTCTTGGTGATTGTCGGAGGTGGTCCAAGCTCGGCTATAGTCTTAATGATATGAACCGGGCCATCAGCAATATCTTCTTCACCAACTGCCGAAATGATCCAAATAGTGAGCAGTATCGACATGAAGACACCGGCTGTAATCAAAGTACCAAACATGAAATTACGCTGGTACTTCGCTTTCAACTCGTATGCTCCATACGGTGAGTAGATTGCATTCTTAACAGGGTCGGTCATTGTAACACCCCGCTTTCGATAGCTGCTTCTTGTGCAGCATTCATTATATTGTCATCCCGATCTTCCCATTTACCCAGCGCATAACGATAGGAGAACTTCTGATCCGATGGAATGTCCTTTACTTCGACACCGAGCTGGTCAGCCGTATAGGCGTTCCATGAACGCTCGATTACATCGATCTCATCAAGAATATTCACCATATCCTTGTACTCTGCATCACGATCAATCAAGACGAGTGTACTCAACTTAGCATTCGCCTTATTCTGTTCAACCAGTAGCCCTTGAAGCGTATCTGGCCAGAAAACATAACCAAGAGAATCGGGAGCATCATCATCACCAGGTAATAGAATCGGAAGATTAGACGGGGTCGCCGTCTTAAGATGCCACCAGAATCGACTTTCTCCGTCAACACGAATCGTCAACAGATTCGATTCCTTAATTTCAACATCTTCTTCTTCATCAATCGGTGGCAGGTTGATTTCCATCGCCTGCGGCATAGCAAACACCGTCGAAACCATGTAGAAGATTAACAGAAGGAAGGCGATATCAACCATCGGGGTCATATCAATCAGAACTGCGATACGCCTTTTGGGGCGCCTCAGGCCTTTCTTTCCGCCTTTGGGAGTGCGTTCAGCTACTTGACCAGCCATCTATGCCTCCTCATTTTCAAGCTCGTTGTCAGTAATAATCAGGAAGCGTTCGAGGTGATTTTCCTGCATAGCTTCCATCACATCCTGCATCACACCAAAGGCTGCACCTTTGTCTGCTTTGATAACGACCAGTGCTCTGACATTCTTGGCTCGCGCCCTAAGAATTTCAGGTGCAACAGTATATTTATCGCAGGTTTTAACAACACGACCTGTTGTCGTAACTTGTTTGCCTTCAATAATGACATCTACAAGCTGAAGGTAATCAACATAGATCGAGTCATACTTGGTTACTGTGATATGGATAACATCCTTATCAGGCAATTCTATCTGCGAATGTGACTGTGGCAATTCAACAGCTCTCGCCTCGGGTGGCTTAAACTGTGTCGTTGCCATATAGAAAATTAGAAGCAGGAACGCGATATCAACCATGGGAGTCATATCCGTGATGATTGATACACGACGTTTTTTCTTAATTGCCATCGCTTAGTTGCCTTCTTTCGCCTTCAGAATCTGAAGAACTTCAATCGTAGCTTCATCAGTCGTATAGTTGAAGGCGTCAACTTTATTTACGAAGAAGTTATAGAAGAAAATACCGAAAATACCAGAGAGCAAACCACCCGCTGTGTTCACCAACGCTTCGGAAATACCCTGCGCCAGAGCGGTAGCATCAATAACACCACCTTCGACATTACCGGTAGCCGCAAACGCTCGAATCATACCGATCGTCGTTCCCAAAAGACCTACCATTGTCGCAATAGAGGCGATAGTTGAAAGCGCGATAAGATTGCGCTCAAGAAGCGGTCCTTCAAGGGCATTAGCTTCTTCAATAGCCGATTGTGTCATCTGGAGACGTTTCTCAGAATTAACGCCGGCATTATCTTTGAGTTCATTGTAACGTTCAATACCGGAACGAAGAACATTAGCGGTCGTACCACGCTGTTTGTCACAGGCAGCCAAAGCGCCGTCGTAGTCATCAGCCTGGAGAAGAGTGATCAGCTTCTTAAAGAAGATCTGAACCGAGCTCTTGCCCTTGGCTACGGAGTAAAGCGAGAAGTAACGCTCGATAACAAAAACCATAAGCATGACAAAAATCATGATTAAGAGAACTACAAGGGGTCCACCCTCATAGATAGAATGAACAATCGTATTTTCCGATGTTCTGAAAACGAAATACCAAAGATAAAAGCCGATTGCAAACGCGGCCAGGGCGTTAAGCGTTACGAAAAGAGTCTGTTTAACCACTTGGGTCTATCCTCCAAAAAATAAGATAATTAAATTTCCATACCTTTGGCCGCTGCTAAAACAAACGCGGCAATTGACACATAAATACCCCATGAGAGCGTACTCAAGAGCACACCAGGGCCATAACTGTCACCAATATTTGCATACAATCCAGCCGTCCCACTGCCATACTCGGCACCAATAAACGACATGAAAAGTATGAATGTAAACATTATTACGGGCAACCAATTATATTTCAAATATTTTTTCAACTTGAGAGCGAGATCATCCTCAGTACCCTTCATTCCGAACGCTACATAAATGTTAAGTGCCGGCAATGCGATACACGAAAGGGTGTAAAGAAGTAAAACCAAACCAGTTAACATCAATATGAAGCCAGATCCAAAGACATGAGAACCGACTGCGCCAATTGAAGCCAACGAGCCAAGTCCACTCAAATTATCATAATCACGATCTATTTGCTTCTTTGCCTGATGCCCAATAATAATCTCTTCGTTAGCATGGATGCCAACTCCCTCAGCTGTTGTTCCGCCAGTTGTTGCAGCTTCTTCAGCAGATTGCTCCAAAACTGGGTCTTCAATCACAGCTTCAGTAATGGTATCACCTTCGACAGATGTTACATCTTCGGTTGTGGCAACCATACCAAGAGAATCTCCAGTCCCAAGCGAGTCATCAGAGAATAGTGAATCAGTTGAAACGGGTTCTTCCTGTTGAACTACCATTGGTACTTCAACTACCACTTCGTTATAAGCCGAATAAAATGGCAGGAATAGTGCAGCAAGTGCGACAAGTGAAGCGATTGAAAGGACAATTCGCTCATTAAGTGTTACACGCTTTTCCAAAAGCTTGCAGTCTTCCCTGACAATTTCACCGGACTCACGACGGGCATTAACCTCTTCAATCAGTTTCGATTTCTCGGCGTCGTTCTTGAACAGATCTTTTGGCGTACCTGGAAAGACTTCAAAGCCGATATAGCGCAACCGCTCTTTACCGCTTATCCTCTGATGGTTCTTTCCTTTGTTCTCACCTTCGGCCATATTTTCTCCAAATGCTATTCACGCGTTGCAAATACAATATATTTAATTAAAACTCAAAGCTGGTATCATCCAAACCCTTTTTGCATTCCGAATCATTCGGAGTACATTTAAGAGCTTTTCCATACCACTCATTCGCATTCTTATAATCAGCTTTTGCTTCTGCTCCAGTTCGCTCAACCGCTCTTAAATGGTACGCCTGTGCGACCCATTTTGGGATCTCGGTATCAGTACAAGGTCCCTCACTAGCAGCGAAACATTCATAAGCCTGTTTCAAATATTTAAGCGCTTTACCATAACTCTTGGTACATAATCCACCAAAATAAGCATATCCAAGTGCTTTTTTAGCCGCACAATTATCTGGCTCCAAAGCCAATAGTCGCTCAAAATATACAACTCCATTAGTACAATCAGCCATTTGATATAGATACGTGTTTGCGATCAATTGCACAACCTTGATATCATCAGGTGAATATTCCAAAAACTTCAGGAGATATCCAATCGCAACTTCATTATAATTTTTATTGGGGTCAATAGCAGTTACATCAACCTCGCCACCCTCATCATCTAATTCATCATCTT
>JAUVAR010000287.1 GCA_030591625.1 Candidatus Zixiibacteriota bacterium | reverse complement strand
GCCGGTTTTGATGCCACGTCTGCTGTGCGGAATTGGGTTATGGTTACAATACTTATGGGGACGGGTCACTGGTAACCTTTCTTTTGAGTGTCCCTGGATGTATCACTATATTGATCTCCAGCTTAATATCAACAGTAGCTATACCTGTTCAAAACTGGGCTGGTCGCCAGATATTCGCTATCACATAGAACGCAGACTACCATTTCTAATAGAGCGGCTGAAGAGCGAACCTTTCACTTGGCACGCTCGCAACATGGCTGCGATGACCAAGGTCTCAACGCGTCCACATGTGACAATTTATAAAGCTGTAGCAGATATGGAAGAGGAAATAGTGGAAGCTCTGGTTAAACTCGTAAAGGCTTCGCAGGGAAAGAAGTTGTATCCATGCTACAAGAAGATGAACATCCTAGAACTTCGGTGGACAATCAAACTCATCTATCATTTGTTGCTGACATCAATCGATAACGATAACCGGATGCTGATTCTCAACTATCTTGAGGTCTCTGCCAAGAGCCGTTTTGAGGTCGGTTTTTCAGGAGATGAAATAGTCCGATTTTTGACCAGTCTCGATCTCCTGATTAAAGAACGATTACGAAAGCAGGAGAAGATTCGCAAATTTGATAGGGAAATTTATGATACGGTTAGTATGCCGATTGAATTCGGTATTGACGAAGTCAAGTATCAATACCACCTATTTCGGAGGCCTGATTTGCAGAAACTATCCAAGGAACAGGTAAACGTAGCGTTATCTACCAAGACAGCACGCGAACAGTTGGAGGAGACAATCTGGAATTGTCTAGTTCAAAGAAAATGATTATGAAATGCACTGTACAAAGTGAGACAAACTCGGTATGAAACTCAGTTTTCGTACTACCCATTTGTTGGGATACATGTTGGTGGTTAGTCTGACCGGTATATTTTCGGTGTATGCCGGGCTTTCATTCATATCCGATACAGTAGTCAATGAAGCCCAACTGAGGGTACAGAAGAATCTGAACTCCGCCTGGGCGGAGTATGAGACAACCGGAGCATTACTGCAGATGGCTATAGAAATGATCTCCGAGTACGAGGAACTCAGGGATGTTCTGACAGGAAGTTCTGAACCCGACAACATTGCCAATAAACTTGAATCACTTCGAGCTGAACAGGGATGGGATTATATAACCCTGCTTAACAAAGATGGTATGATCTTTATTGGGCGTGATCAATTTGCCCCTCCGTATCAACAGGGTCGGAGAGACCCAATTATCGACAAAGCATTTGACGGACAGACAGCTTGCGGAACCATATTGCTATCACAACATGATATGGCATACGAATACCCGGACCTGCCGGCAATCTCTCCCATACAACTGGTGACGACTGAACATGCTCAACCAACCAATCGAGTGGTGGAAGACCGGGGTATGATTCTGGAGGTAGCCACCCCTGTTTTGGGACCACATGGAAAGGTACAAGGCGTCCTATATGGAGGTATCTTGTTGAATCACAGAAATAGTTTGATCGACAGGATTAGTAATGCTGTGTTTGGTGAAGAGTCATACCGGGGGAAGCCTCTTGGCACAGTCACTATCTTTCTTTGGGATGTACGAATAGCTACTAACGTGATTGCCATCGACAGCACCCGTGCCATCGGCACCTTAGTATCGGATGAAGTATACATCAGAGTACTGGAACAGGGAGAGCGCTTTGAAAGACGAGCCTTTGTAGTAAATGACTGGTACCTGTCAGCCTATGATCCAATAATAAATCCGGATGGGGAGACAATAGGGATTCTCTATGTCGGGTTATTGGAAAAGAAGTATCTTGACTATATGTCAATCCTTGTCGTAAAGTTTCTCGGGATTATCTTTGTGTCACTGCTGCTCTCGGTCGGTTTAGCATTCTACCTTTCCAGTACATTGCGCCGACCTATCGGGAAACTGGTTGAAGCTACAAGGAAGATATCGGCAGGACAACTGAATATGCGGGTCTGTAGTGATGAAGGGTGTTTAGAAATAGTCGAACTGTCTCGATCTTTTAATTCAATGTCTGAGTCGTTGGAAACACACAACAGGCAGCTGGATGAAGCTACAGTGGCCTTGAAGCAGGCATTGTCTGAAGCCGACGAGAAAAACCACGCTTACTTGGAGATGTTGGGATTTGTCACTCACGAATTGAAGTCACCGTTGGCATCGATTGTTTTTGCTATTGGTTCGCTGAGGGAACGTCTGTTGGGACCGCTAACGGACCAGCAGGAAGCTGTGCTAAAGGCTTCGTCCGCCAGTGCCGATTATCTTAACTTCACAATAGCAAACTACCTTAACTTAAGCCGTATGGAAGAAGGCGAACTTAAACTTAATCTTAAAATCACTGAATTAAGAGAATCAATCGTGGAGCCGGTTGTTGAACTACTTTCTGAAATAGCAGTAGACAACAAAATGCAAATAGCTTATCACATACAGAATCATCTTCAAGTGAAATGTGATCACGACTTGCTCACTTCAGCAGTTCAGAACCTGTTGTCAAATGCCATCAAGTATGGTCGGAAGGGAGGGCTTATCAAAATAGGTACTGAATCGAAAGTCAGTGATGGATTTGTTAAAGTGTATATCTTCAACGAGGGCTCCGGATTCGAACCTCAGGAAGCTGAAGAACTATTCAACAGATTTACACGTTTTGCCGCCAAGAACTACAACACGAAATCAGGTACCGGCTTGGGTTTGTTTGTCACAAGAGAAATTATCGAGAAGCACGGTGGCAAAATATGGGCAGAGTCTGAACCGGGTAAGTGGGCCAAGTTCATATTCACAATTCCGGTTGGGTTCGCTTAGTAAATCCGGGCCATCGGAGAATCACCAAGCGTTGATTCCCGCGTAATAGTTTATGAATCAGTTTCCGGGTTGCATGTCGCTTTCTGCAAGAGTTCCTCGACTTTATCCAGAAGATATGCCGGTTTGACAGGTTTTTCTACAAAGGCATCAACGGGAAGCAAGGCAGTGCCAACATGTTCGTTGAAGTCGAATTTGGTCTTTCTGACAACACTAGTCAACATAAGTATGGGTGTTTTTGCATAGGCACTGTATTTTGAGTCCCCTTCTATAGTACGCAATTCGCTGACGACTCGGAACCCAGCAACAAAATCCTCCATAATAACATCCAAAATGATCAGGTCCGGATTGACTTTTGTGATTTTCTCCAATCCTTCTACTGCTGAATGAGCCTCCGAAAACTCATAACCCTTGGCTTCGAATACCATCTTAACCACATTGACCAGATTGACATCGTCGTCAATCATCAGAATCATTTTGTTCGCTCGCATTACTTATCTCCAATCATTAGTGCTTTACAATAAGAAAGCTTGTTGTTAGCTGATTGTCAAGCTACGTATAGCTATGAGGATGGCAACAATGATTTGGTAACTGCTAACGCAAACTATTACGATGTTTCTATCCTATTGGGCAATGGTGACGGAACATTCCAGTCTGCGGTTAACTATGCCGCAGGAGAGGGGGCTCGCTCTGTTTTCTCGATTGATTTTAACGGCGATAGCAGCAATGATCTAGCAACTGCGAACGCAAATTCGAACAATGTTTCGATACTGCTGAACATGACTATAATGGGCTGCTGTGTTCCACCTATCCGTGGTAATGTCGATTTTTATGCTGAAGAAATTGTTGATATTTCGGATTTAGGCTTTTTGG
>JAUVAR010000264.1 GCA_030591625.1 Candidatus Zixiibacteriota bacterium | reverse complement strand
CCATCATACTCTAAATTTGCAGTTGTTGATACTGTTCCGTTTTTCCCGGGTGGTACCTACGACGAAGCGATTCCAAAGCCGAATGACTTTTTGGAATATCCGGTTGGCAAATGGCCACTGCGGTATCATGAGTTGATTCCGTACCTTCGCGCAGTAGCTGCTGCCTCGGATAGGGTTGTGCTTGAGATTCATGGAGAATCACACGAAGGACGTAAACTTTATAATCTGTATATTTCATCGGCTGCCAATATTACCAGGCTTGATGAAATTCGTGGGGACGTTGAACGTTTGGCCGATCCTGAATCTGGCCTTACAACAGCTCAAATAAATGGACTGTACACCAACATGCCTGCTGTCTGTTGGGCGGGTTACTCGGTTCATGGGGATGAAATATCTGGAGTGGATGCAGCGATTCAGCTTATCTATCAACTCGCTGCCGGAACTGATGAGGCGACATTAAGCATTCTCGATAATGTTATAACTATAATAGATCCAATTCAAAATCCTGATGGACGTGAGCGGTATCTCTCGATGTAGCAGACGTACAAATCATCTGTCCCGAATTATAACCGTCGGGCGATGCAACATTCGGGTGTCTGGCCATGGGGACGGGCGAATCATTATCTTTTTGATCTCAACCGTGACTGGTTTATTCTGACTCAGCCGGAGACAAAAGGTCGGGTCGAAACAATATTGAAATGGAATCCACAAATTGTTATCGATGCGCACGAGATGGGATCGGATGATTCATATCTTTTCTCGCCACCAACTGATCCGATCAACAAGAACACACCATCACAGATTTTGAAATGGTATGAAGTCTTCGCCAAAGATCAGGCAGCTGCGTTTGATCAACGAGGTTGGACCTACTATGTTGGTGAATGGCATGATCAATGGTTTCCTGGTTACAACTCATCATGGCCGACGTTTTTTGGTGCAACGGCGATTCTCTATGAACAGGCAGGTGTTGATGGTGAGTTTGTTAAGCAGTCGGATGATTATTTGCTATCATATCATGAAGCACTCAACAAGCAGTTTACATCTTCGTTTGTAAATATCAAAACACTTGCGGATAATCGCGAGGCGGTTCTTCGTGACTACCGAGCGATGCGCGAGAAAATTGTAGCTGATGGTCGTTCGAGTAAACTGACATTTTTGTTTGCACCCGAAGATGACGAAGTCAAAACAAAACGGTTTATTGATCGTTTGATTATGCAGGGAATTGATGTACAAATAGCCGAGGCAAGCTTCAAAGTTTCATCGGTAAAAGATGTTTTTGGGAATGCACACAAGAGTCGTAGTTTCCCGGTCGGGACTTATGTTATCTCGACGGCCCAACCGAATGGTATTCTGGCCAAAACGATTTTGGAATTTGATCCGCATCTGCCTCATAAGTTCTTAGAAGAAGATCGTCGCGAAATTGAAAAGAACGGTTATTCTAATATGTATGAAGTATCGACCTGGTCGATTCCTCTTGCATACGACATGGAAGCGTTCACGACTAATTCATCGTTCACCGCAAAGTTGAAAACGATTAGTGAAGTAACGCTGTCATCGGGACAGCTTGTTAACCCAAATCCATCGGTTGGCTATCTTGTTAATATGGAAGGTGAAAAAACTTACCAGATGATGAGAGAGCTGTTTGGTCAGAATCTTGTTATTCGTGGGGCTGATAAAGATTTCAATTGCGAAGGACGTTCCTACAATGCCGGAACGATTTTCATTCGTAAACGTGGTAATGTTTCTGGTCTTGATGAAATCCTTGCACCCTTTGCCGAGGTTGTTGGAATTGATATTATTGGTGTCAACACGAGTATGACAAAAAGTGACAACTACCTTGGTGGTGGTACTTTTACTCTGCTTCGCAAACCGACGCTTGCCATGGTGGCAGGTGATGGGGTGAGTTACACATCGTTCGGATCGCTCTGGTATGCAGTCGATAAAGAGCTTGAGTTCCCTCATTCGTTGATATCGCTTTCGAATTTGTCCGGTACTGATTTGTCGCAATACAATGTAATAATTCTGCCGTCAAGTTGGGGTCCGATGGGTCAGAAGCTTGGCGCGGGCGGTAAGTCTAACCTGAGTGATTGGGTTGATAACGGTGGTACACTTATATGTATAGGCTCGGCCGCGGTTTGGGCGGCCGATTCATCGTCGGGGATGTCATCCGTTGTGCTTCGTCGCCAGGTGCTTGATAAACTTGGTGAGTATGCAAAGTCGGTCGAACGTGAACGATCGGCAGAATCACCCAAGCTTGATACGATGGCGATCTATCATCCATCCTCTAAAACCAAGACGGATGAAAAAGAAGAAAATGGCAATGCTATAAAGGTTGAGAAAGATCATGATGAATGGTTGCGTCGTTTCTCCCCGGCTGGTGTGATGCTGCGCGTTGATCTCGACAAAGAAGAATGGTTGACGTTTGGCATGAACGAAAAAATGCCTGTGATGGCTTCGGGATCGCATGCGTTCTTAAGCAAATCGCCGGTTGCAACAGTTGCACGATATGCCGATGAGATGGACCTTCGGGTGTCGGGCCTTCTTTGGCCGGAGGCACGCGAACGGGTTGCCAACAGTTCGTACTTGATGCGTGAGCGCAAAGGAAGTGGACAGTTGATTTTGATCGCGAACGATCCAAACCAGCGTGCATATTTCCATGGGACTCGTAAGTTTGTAATGAACGCAATTTTGTTTGGCCCGGGTTTTGGTTCGAGTTTTGAAGGACCGTACAATAGAGAAGAACGTCATTAGGATATTTGATTCTTTAATTGATAACAGAAAGCGGCAGCCTTAACAGGCTGCCGCTTTTTTTGCCTGGTAGAGACGGGAAATTACAAAACAAAGGCGAAACGCAGGCTCCGTAGTATATATACTACGGAGCCCACCTATCAATCAACCAGATTTCTGAATATAACCTCTTGATATTCAACAGTATAGAAAATTAACAAATGTGCTTGCTATCGCATTTAAGAAGTATATATACTACATAAAACAGATTGAGTATCTGACCTAAAACTATAAAAAGTAAGGTCTGGTAACGATTTAGCTTGAATGTGATGAAACATTATTGCTGATGGTACGTAGTATATATACTACGTACCAGCTGTATTGGAGATAAGATGTTTACGGAACGTTTCTTGATTGCCAAGAAGGATATCATCTCACATCTGGAAGGTTTAGGCCAACGAGTGTTTAAGTTGTCAGACTTGGAAGGAGTGTTAAATGAAGGGCGTGAGTTCTGGCGATTGACAGAGGCCACTACAACCCAAAGGTTCATAGAGTTTCTGGTCGAACACGGTAGTCTTGTTATGCATCGATTTGATTTCCCCAATAGACCAGAGATAAGGTATGCATGGGGCGATATAGAAAGCCTTAGGATAATTCAGTCACTGAGAGATAGCAGCTATTTTACACATTTTACTGCGTTGCATCTGCATGAGCTTACGTTAGAGATACCGAAAGTAACTTATCTTAATTTTGAGCAGTCTAAGAAGAGGTCAGGTAAAGGCAAGCTGGCGCAAGGTAGGATAGACTTTGCATTTGGGAGTAAATGTCGCAAGTCAAATAATATTGCCAATTTTAGGGGTAGGAAAGTCTGTTTGCTAAATGGTATGAATACGAACCTTGGTGGGGTTGTAGATTTTGAGACTCAATCAGGCAATATTGTAAGGACCACGAGTATTGAGCGTACGCTGATAGATATAGTGGTGAGGCCGATTTATGCTGGGGGCATAGCTACCGTTCTTGAAGCGTATCGGAGAGCATATGATAGTGTATCTGTGAACAAGCTAACGGCATTATTACAAAAACTCGATTATGTTTATCCTTATCATCAAGCGATTGGTTTTCTTCTTGAAAAAACAGGCTCATATAGAGAAACGAAAATATCATTGGTAGATTAGATAGAATAGAGATTCGACTTTTATCTTACGAATCT
>JAUVAR010000003.1 GCA_030591625.1 Candidatus Zixiibacteriota bacterium | reverse complement strand
TTTGGGTGACGGATCTTTATCAGGTGATGTTTTTTCGTCGGCAAGAACTTTTCGTCTTATTTTTTCGATATCTTCCCAAAGTTCTTTATGGGTTGATTCCTGTGGTGCATATTTACGATGTAAATCTATCATCTTAATTAAATCTCCTACCTTTGGTTTTTCTTTGACCTCTTTGCTCAACGATTCATATAAATCTTTAATCAGGTCACCGAGTAATTTGATTGGCAGTTCGCCGTATGCATTTTTCTCAGTCACCGATTTCTACAATCATCAAATCAACTTCAACAGACCCGACCGAATCAGGATCACGTGCTATCCTGAAGCTTTCGTTACTTTCTGTTCCCACAACAAAGACTGCCGAGCTTTCTTTTGGACGCAACATCACTCTCGGTGTATTGATTTCTGACGGTAACTGATTGCCTCGATGGTCAGTCAGCGAAGAGAACAGCACATCCTGTTCAGCCGGTCCAAGTTCCATCTGTCCATACATCACAGATGTTGTTCCATTGATCGTTTGCGTGGTCAGATAAGGTACCTGCCCAAGTGACGGCAACCCCCAGACAACAAAACCCGGGACAAACCAGGCACGGTTTGCATTGATACTATCTATTGCAAAACTCATAATATTTCCTTTCATGTCAATTTCGGTGCTGCTGGACTATTGGTTGGCGGTACAAATGAACGGATTAATTCATTCGTTCGTTTTTGGTAATGATCTGCAAGCTTTATCCAGATTGATGCTGTTTTATCATTAGCATTCGAACGAACCAGCTCGCGTGAAACAACAGCTCTACAAACAATTTCCAAGGCTGAATATGTTGCGGCTGATTCTAATGCTGGATCATTTTCAAATTCCTGATCCGGATCGATCTGTCGTTCAATAAGTGAATTGGCCAATGTAACTGCATAACCTAGCAAACTATCATCAAATGTTTCAAAGCATGGAGTAAAATCAATCAATACTGATTCGTTTAGAGCGATGGTGCCACCTGATAGCGCTTTTATTTTACCATACGAAAAATCAATCTGGTAATCATTCCCCACTTGATAGAGATGATAGGGGCAATACCAGATAGTGCAAGTTGCGGTTGCCCCAATCGATGAAGCTGACTTAACAGTAACAGTTCCATTTTCATAATCAATGATGTAATCATCGTTCTCGACGTAGATCGTTCCAAGAGAGCTATCAGACGCCACAACGACTGACCCTCGAACTATCTCCGTGGTTGAAAATGATACTGATCCATCAACAAACTGAATCTCTTTTCTAACCGGATCATTTGTCTGCAAACTCTTAACGCGTATTGAGTCAGAATCAACAGCTCCACCGAAGAATGTTATATACTCGTTTGATCTTATTGTTAACAACAGATCGTATATTCGTTCTGCTACCGCAGTAGATGGTGCAAGATATGACCTTATTTTTTCAATTGTTGTGTAAGACATTGTTACCTCCTCACCTGAAATCTATCCGACTCCGGAATAGGATGAACCATTTCTGCTACAGGACCTGTGCTAAAACCTGTAGTTACTTCAAGTTTAACCCAAAATCTATTTATTGAATTTACATTTGATTTTTGCCACTGGCTTGGAATTAAGAGATCATCGGTAAATAACAGAACAGCTTCGCTTATCGCAGAGAGTGTGCCATCACCACTGACGGGTGAAACAGCAACCCATGAATCACCATCCCAATAACTGAATGTTACCTCACCCCCAACACCTACAGTATTCAATGCCAGATGAATATATCTAAAGGGTACATCCATGCCAACATAGACACAGTCGGCAGTATCTTTAACAAGACATCCTGATATAGAATGATAAGTATCAGAACTAATATATGATTTTGCCTGTGTTGTCAGATCTTCGAAGGTACCATCACTGGCATCATAAAGAAGAACCTTATCAAAAAATGTGCAAGAGGGATCAAGAGGAACAGGAGTTGTAAATTGCCCTGCTTTTCTAATAGACTGCATTAACTCAACTTTGGAACCATCAGTGAGGTTGGACATCAAGGCAACTGGATCGTTGTTTATAAATATAATATTCGGATTTGTTGCTCCATCCAATATAAGCTCAGCTGCACTCCATGAACTGCCATCATACTCCATGTAGTAAATAATAGCGGCTCCAAAGAGCAGTCCAACACGTCCGTCTGGACGTAATGTCATATCATAGCCATCACTCACTGAGTAACTGGTTATAATTTGTGCACTACTCCATGTGCTTCCACTAATCTGCTTTTTGACTAACTGAAGAGAGTTGCCATTGACCGTAAAGAAGAGCATCACTTCGTTGAGACTTATAAATACTTTTGGAAAAAGAGATGTTACTCCTGAAGTAATTAAAGTTCCTGTATCAGTTGCCCCTGTTCCCCAGGTTGCTCCATCGTCGTCAGAAGATTTAACGTACATCGAAAAGGTTGGTGCGAAATATCGTGTGAATGTAACCCAAAGCTTGCCCGATGGTTCAATTGAAACAGATGGGTTGTAGCATGTAGAACCATTATATATTTCTACCTGTGATCCAACTGACCATACCCCTGAAACAAATGATAATTTTCGTGATACTATGTAACCAGTCGTTATAGCCATATAGACAAGATAAATATTACCATTGGCATCGATGCTGGCATCACACGAATCATCGTTGGCATCAGATAGTATCGTTTGTGATGTTGACCAGTTATTATATGGTGGATCAGCCCATGTCAGCTCGATATCTGTTGCACTCGTCGCCATAAGTGCGACTCTGCGTCCAGAATATTCACCAGTTATTATTTCGAACAGGTGATGTGATGATTGTCGTCCGAGTGGATTTGAGGCTTGAGTCTCTACAAGTTTTTTTAGCATTGTTACCTACTTATTAAATATAGAAGGTCCGGAGAATAGTCCGGACCTTCCGAAGGTTTATCAGGTCCATACGGTGTCCATCACCACAGATGCCTCTTTTATCATTTTGGCATAGGTGACTGATTCCGATATGACTGCTTCCTCAAATCGTTGATCGATTACTTTGTCGTATTCGATAGTCAACGGTTGAGCGATTACTTCTTCGATTGCGAATCGATTATCGAGACCAACGATATAGTCGGTAGCGACTTCATCCGAACGAATCATGCTCGCTCCCAGCGGGCTGAACATTTCACCCGAATGCTGGAATCTGTACCCAGCGAGCGGATCTTTGAATTCGTCCAGTGTTAGAACTGTCTTGAGTGTATTAACATGACAGACAATCGTATTCATCTCAAACGGAGCAAACTGTGCCCAGAGTGTGATAAGATCATCATAAGTCAACGCACCACTCGATGCCGAATTGACAATGGTTGCAGCATTTGAGTTGCCGTCACCATTAATCAGACAGTCAACAATCATTCCGATCTTGTCAGTCTGCATTTTGAATCCGATGTACCAGAGCAAAACACGGAACTGCGAGGTAGAACGATACCTGAGCGCCTTGTAACTTGCCTTGAGCGCAAGACCGTAGTCACGCACATTTAGTGCGTGCTTCTGCTCGGTTACCATCAGACTTGGTACTTCGGCGCCATCACCAATCGGACGAAGCGAGAAGACCGAATCATCAGAAGTATCGATGAAGAACGGAGTGTATCGATTACTTGCGATTGATGTACTGTTGGCAATCAAACCGTTCAGTTCGGGACGCATCGCCTGTCCCTTTTTGATTTCACGAGACATGAACTCAGGTACAAGAGTTGGTGCCTTCTGGAAGAACTGTTCGACCGAAGCCGGAGTTCTTCCGCCCAAGGCGATTCCGGCGAGTGCCATTTGACGCTCAAAAGCATCAAGCGGGCATCCGACAGGTGACGGATCATACTCAGCCGATTCTAAAAGTTCTGTGAGGGTTAGCCCTTTAGCTTCTGCCTCGACATACATATCCCGGGATACTTCAAAAGCAGCACTTCTGGAGAGATCAACAGAGTTTGAGATCTGTTTGTTTTCTTCGGCTGCCAGCATCTGCCGGGCGTTACTATTAAAGAGAGGATTGAATTCCATTAATTCCCCCTTGCCTAATTCAAAAGAATAAGACAGTCAGTTGTTCCATTTACGTCGAGCACCGTTCCGCGCGCAACATTACCACCAGCAGGATCATCGGCACCAAGAGCGGGTGCTTGTTTAATGGTACCAGAGATACCACCAACGACTCGGTTACCGACAGTCGGCACAGTCGCAGAAACAGTGAGTCTGCAAACGCCACCGATCTGAACCGTCGCAAGACGATCACCATCGTCATTATCACTGAGTGTCAAACTGATCAATTTACCGAGCAGTTGTCCACCAACACTAACCGGACCTGCTTCATTGCCAGCCGATAATTCGACCGGCTCACCGATATTGGCATCTTTCAAATCGTCAACTGTCGCAGTCTGACTAATAGTGAATGTTGCCAGGACTGGTGCAATCGCTTCGAGATTTTGTTCTCGTATTGCCATCCTTTTTCCTTTTTTAACAAATGTTATTATTATTTCTGATAATATCCCGCGTCTCGATAACAGTCATGTTATCGAGGGGAGTTCAGATCAGTCTATTTGTAATCGTTTGGTTCTATACCTGAATGTCGCCCCGATGATCGTTCCCTGAGCAGTCCAAAACTGGCCGGGAAACAATCTCTAAATCGGGCTGTAGTTCTCCGGTAACATGAAACAAGAGAAGCGGCATTCATTGTCTGAGTTTTGTCTATCAATTCGAGCGAATCTTCTATTGAACCTGCTTTACGATCGACTGCTGCTATTGCTTTGAGCATACCTCCGATTCTTGCCGTATAATCATCTCTTAAGGTTGCTAATTCGACCAAGCCCACTTTTTCAGATTCACTTTCCTCACAATTCATTTTCAGAAGCTCTCTCAATTCGTCAAAATCGATTAGTGATAACTTCTCAGCATTGAGATCATCCAGTATCTCAGAGATTCTTGTCAAAACTTTGCTCTTAGTGGCCATTCGTTTCTCCTGTTTTTTTAACCAGATATCCCTCAATGCGTATTAGACGGTTTTCAACTTGACGAGAGAACTGGTAGAACTGCTCTTTAGTAACTACCCCCTCACGAAGAATAACCTCAAAACTACCAAGTTTTTTGTCGAGTGTAGTTACCACTTCGTTTTCCGCTTTAGCTGCAAGCTCAAGCCGAAGCGATTGAATTGTCATGAAATATGCTGCTGCTACCCCGAGCACAATGGTTAGGGTTCGACCCAGAACACTGAGTGTTTTCAGAGACAGCCTTTCATCGGCAAAGATCATATTGTTTACCCCATTTCCGTTTTTAGTTGACTCTAACTCATCAGAGCGCAACGTTAGTCCATATATGATTAGGAGAGAGATTACAATGAACATTAGAATAGTATTAATTTTGTGCCTTGTTGCACTCTTGGGTTGCAGCGAATCGAACAACACGATTGATGGTCCCAACCTGGTTCCATCCGGACTTGATCTGATGGGACTTACTAATGGTCGTACATTTGTCTATTCCCAAATCGACACAACCGTTACATGGGATCCCTACAAAGTGACCGAAGATACTCTCACACTGACGACCAAAATTGAAGGTTCATCTGACGACTGGATTATTTATAACGACACTGTAAAGATACTGAACCTGAAAGTGACCGAGCCATACATTGCCCTTAATGGCTACTGGATAAAAGTGAACGACTCAGATGCTCTCAGCTATTTCCCGATTCCAGCAATTATAATGGACCTCACAGCCAAGGAAGGAAGCAGTTGGAACGGATACACTCCCCAATTTTCAGATAATATTGAAGATGAATCGATTCAATTTCTCTATGGTTATTTTGGCTTTCATTTTAAGAAAACATACACCGGCAAAGAACAAGTTCTTGTACCGGCATTTGTTGGAGATGCCTATACCTTTGAGGTTCTACTGTTTGTAAATGAAGATGACGACGAACCAATGGCTATTGTTACCGAGTATTATGCAAACAAGATTGGACTTGTTAAGCTCGAAATGCACGCCGGTGGTTTCACTCGTGTCTTAACTTTGAGAACTTACAACTAAGCCGTTTTCAGATAGAATAAATATTGCAGCTTGCCATTTAAACGAATCGGTCTGAGAGTCAGGCTCTCTTCATTTTGACTATCAAGACTCATACGCCAGGCTCCATTTTCACCATCAGTTATAGAAAACACCTGCTTGTTGAATAATAACCCAGCAGGCTGGTTCGGTTCGTTCGATTGGAGAGCCACAAACTTTTTCCCTGCTTCAAAGAGATGATGATCAAAATTAGTTAACTCGTAACTGCGCTTCGTGCACTCGGTATCAACTTGCAGGATAAACTTGTCTTTTCCATTTTCCTTTACAATGCTGATCTGCTCTTTGATAATCTGTGAAGACTGACCGGGTTTAAAGTTGTAGCCATCACCAAATAAACTGCCGGTCCAAATTTCGACACCACCCTTTGTCATTATTTCAGAAGCTGCTTTTTCAACTTCTCCCCTGCAAACGAGCCGATGAGGAAAAACGCGAATGTGGTCATGACTACTATCAAGCTGAGATAGAACTCCAACAATTTGATCATTAGGATAAAGCATCAGCCTGACACGATTAACTTCTGACTTTTCACCGGATAAATAAGCTTCGAGCGATTTAGCATCGGTTCTCTTTTTACCGCGATACCCGACCAACATTCCGCGCCCTTGATACTTCATCCCGACGAGCTGTTCAGCCAAGTCTCCAAGACCATTTTGGCTAAGCTCTTTTCCATCCTGACGTTCGACTCTAAGATTATCGGTAGAACCGTTTATTCGAACGCGTAATCCCTCATAACGAGGAACTACCAGGAAGTTGCTGTCATTGGAGAAACGACCAAGGTCAGTTATTGTATCAAGGGTGGAATCATTCTTGTCACTTAGATCACCTGACATCGATGTATTTGCAACTGCTCCTCGATAAACTAACGATGTTTCCAGGACTCGCTCAATTTCGCGATAATAATAGAAACATTGGCTCGAACTTGTATTCTCTTTTTGCTCAGTAAGCGGTTCATGGCGACAGCTTCTGATGTCTGCTCCACAAATTGAACATTCCGGTCGTCTATATGTAAACGCGATTGAGCATTCTTTATAAACTCCGCCATCAATATTATCGGCAAGATCATTAGACCCCTCAGAAGACTTAAGCCAATAGAAATAAGCCTTCACCCAGTTTTCATCACCACGTTTTTCTAAAGTAGCATGAAAGGTGCGCCCGATCGGTAGTTTGTCTTTACGATGTCCAACCAGTACAGGAGAATCGATCATCAATTTAGCAATTGCTTCATGGTCATCAGGATCAAAGCAACCACCGTAAGAATTTACCTGATCAGAGAGGACAAACATTGTCCTGATATGTATGTCTGACTCTTCCAGTCGTGTTGGTGGTGAGATATTCCTGTTAAGTATTTCAATCAATTCAGAAGTACGATCTTCCCGCGATGCAGATAATTCTACATTGATCCGGCCAATACTTGCGTTCATAATTCCTCCGTTATCAGTTTTATAAATAAGCTTATTATTATGAATAACCATCAAAACACCCTTAATATTGCGCAACAGATTGCAAACACTGTCTGATCTTAAAACTACTATATCGCGACTTCGCTTGTCCTTTAACTCTTTTAATATCAATCAGTTAAAATGATTACTACGTAACAATCAGTATATGGGCATGGGGATTGCTCGCATATTCTATGAAAACTTAATTTATCATTTACCAGATAGGTCGGATTAAAATAATGGTTTATTATCAGAAGAACAGCCAACCACTAAAATGGATTATGGCACTTTTAATTTTTGTGTTCGGTATGACCTTTACATTTGAAGATGTAAATGGCTTTAACCTGAACTCGAATGGCAACAATGCCACTGATACTACAGGCGCATTGAAAACTTCTGTAGATTTTACTCTTGACGAAAACCCCCCAAATTCTGGTGGTGGCTCACCTGCAGTTGTACCCGAGCCAGCAACTTTGTTACTGCTTGCCAGTGGTCTTGGTGCTCTTTATGCAGTGAGGAAAAAAAGAGCATAATAAAAACTCCCCAACCCTCCTCCCTGAAGCGCCCGTTAATTGTCCTTCCTTTAACGGGTGCTCTTTTTTTTGTCATGATCTGATCATTCCAACTCTTGCCGGTATTGGTACCGATGAACGACGGCGCAACGGCCAAAGAGCAAGGGCTAAAGCCATAAGTGCATCACATCTATTGTTATCATCCCATCTTGCCTGACGTAATTCATCTTCGAGTGACCAAACACGTCCCGGTCCGTCTGATAATTCCCACCGATCATACTCTATCCGATCAGTAGCATGAAACAATTCTACATTGGTTAGAAGTTCTGCTTTACTCGCCGCAGTAAAGATCACCGGTTCGGGGTTGTATTCACTTAATTGTTCAATGATAACATCCCCAAGTCCAGTAGCATCAACAAAGAGTTTGCCCGGATATTTCTTCTGGCGATCACCTATCTTTTGAACCACAACATTCCAGTCAAACATACGGAATCTTTCGAGTGCAACAATTCTTGCCTTGTCACCATCAAGTTCAATCGTAATACCAACTGTAGCAGTCTGTTTACGAGCGAGATCCCAACCACTGATAAATCGTTTGTCAGTACCTGTAATCAATTGTTCTGACAACCGATATCGTTTGAGAGCAGCATCAATATACTCACCCCTGAGTATCTCACCTCCCGAATCAACAAATTGTCCCATGATATTCTGTTTCAGTCTGGAATCGGTAAAATACTTTACTCGTTCATCAAGATATTCTGCTGATATATTTTTATTTTCTCGTGAGTCCCCCGACTGAAAATACCCTTTTCGTCGTTTCCCTTCTATTTCTGTCGCTCTCTGACAAAACCAGTTACGACCATTTGGTGTTGATACAAGATCAAGCCTGCCTTCACGGTCAGCAAGTCTCATCATGATGACTTCTTCGACAACATATTCAGGTTCAGACTCAAATGCTACTTCATCAAAAATGAAAAGATCGTAATCATTACCGAGCAGATACTCCCCTCTGTTTTGAGTTGTTCTCGCCTCAATTGTGGCTCCATTTCCGAAGGTAATCACAGGAAAAGGTGAACGAGTAATCGATTCGACCAATTCTGAAATAACTGGTGCCTGCCGTACCAGACGGACAACCGAATTAAACATAAGATTAGCCTGATCCTGGGTAATTGAACCGATAGCTGCTCGGTATCTACCGGAAATATCAAATTTCAGTTTCCTCGGACGATAGAGAGCATGATAGATCAGTTTCACCGCTGAGATGAACGATTTCCCCCAGCGATTACCTGTCACCAACACATTTTCACGTTCATTTGAATTGGTCAGCCAGAGTTTTTGCCCATGGTGGACAGTCACGTTCAGAAACCTCTGTGCAAAAAACTCCGGCTCAACCATCCCCCGCAGCCAATCATCGTAGTTGGGATAATCGCTCAGATCAGACCTCGTGCTTGCTCATCGGCAGTTGCTTTATCAATCAAACCGGCATCATACAATTTTAGCAGGTTATCAATTTTTCCTGATTGAACATTCAGAACGTCTGATGCCTGATATGCAAAACTGTTATCAAACACAAATTCACATTCTGTGTCGTACCCGCCAAGAGCAAGTTCAATATTACCAAGCCATTCCATAAAGTTTGACATCTGTGCCTGGATAGTTCGAATTTGTCGCATGACAATATCAAATTTGAAAGCTGACCATGTCGTTGTTGCTCCGTAAGAATACCCGAGAAGGAATGGTGCCAGATTTGTTCCTGCACATATCTCTTCTATCATTGAACGATGGTTAACAAACCAACTATTTGACATAGCACGGCTTTTGTCCGGACCAACATAAGTAATTTCAATATTATCCCATGTTACTGGATTTTCATCGACATCACAATTGCCTACCATCCTGACAGTCGAATCAAAATAGCTGTTGATTCTATCGGTATAAGCGTTGTCTGATTCTCCTGACATTCGTTCCGGTGGTGTCACTTTTACATGTAAACGATGGTATCCTGAATTGTGCGAACTACGGCGCATATCATCAACTAATTGCTGCTCGATATAAGCAATAAACGGAATCGCCCTAAGAATAGATGTACCAAGCATATCATTAACTCCCGACCCCAGTGGACAATGATAAAAATCGGGTCGATTCAGATCGATTCTATTATCATCAAGATTCAAAAAGAGTTTAATATCATTTTCATGTTGGTCTGCTTCTAAATTAATTGAATCAACAGGCATAAATCGATCAACACCTGAATGGTCGGGCTTCACAATAACAAACCCGGAGAATCGACCATCACAATAAAGCGATCTGAACAGATCATTTCGAAGCGAACTCAGACCGAGACGATTTCCAAATATATTGGCATACCCGTTTTTTGATAAATCCCTCAAACGCTTCAAGGCTCCTTCAGAAGCTTTTGAATCTGATTTATCCTTAAGCCTGAATTCACCCGGGGCTGCCGAGAGTCGTGACCATGTCCATATACATGCAGATATTGCAGGAATATTTTCTGTGAGAAACCTGTACAGCAACAACCTATGCCTGCCAAACGCCAAGTCTGACTGCGACATTTTAATCAAAGATTCAAGTCGATCACTCCCTGGATTTAACTTTGATTTGTCGGCCCCTGCAAGTCTCGTAGTTGTCCCAATTCTAATATCAGGAGTTGCACTACACTGAGATTCATTCTTCATAATTTCCCCTTTTTAAGAACTACCCCATAAAGATATCAACCACGAATTAGTATTGATTTTGTAATTCAAGTAGCTACTTTTCTTAATTTTTCGACCTTTATTATAGATATAACCAATAGCTAATCACGCAATTCTTTGCACCTATTATGCCTCCGATTGCCACTTCGATCATTGATATCATTAATTAAACCTTTACGACGCTTTCAACCTGTTGTGTTGCAGCAACATAAACCAAGGAGTAGTCTGTTCAAAAATGGCACAACTATTGCTTAGTAATATATGAATAGTTCTATTTATTATATAAAGGATTCTTAGTGATGCGCATTGCCATTTTGACCTGTTTGATATTCTTTGCAGCGGGAAACTGCTTTGGATTCAACTATTATTATGACGACGTATTCACTGATGGTACTACTCCTTTTGATGATAATAATAACTGGGCACCATATGATTATCCTTACGACATAGGTCATCTGCCCTCACCGGGTAACCTTGGTGAAGGTGGCGAAGGTTTTGATATTGAAGGTCTTCAAGTAGTTGAAGATGACGATTATGTCTATCTCGCTCTCGCCAACTCGTTTGGACATACCGCATACTCCTCCGGTTGGAACGAATCATATCGGCTTGGAGATCTCTTCATTGGAACCGGCACTAATCGGTTTGCTATAGATCTTGGTGATTTTGGAAATAGTGGTACTACCTCAATTTGGAATGTTGGCTCAGGGAGCTGGACTGGAATCCAAGACGATATCAACGGCACCTATTATGGCAATACTGCAATAAGAAATGCAGCCGGGGCATTTGAAATTGACAAAAGCACTGCCTCAATGGTTCAGGGCATGGATGCTGAATTCTCACTTCGGATGGAAGAAGACTACGAAACATATCTTCCTATGGGTGGAAGCGGTCATACTTATGTTTGGGAATTGAAATTCTCAAAAGCTGTTCTGGGAGACTTCACTAATCTCGATTTCCATGTTGTGCTTGGATGTGGCAATGACTGGCTCGACAAATCATATTCTTCAGTACCAGAACCGACCTCAATGCTTCTTTTGGGATTAGGGCTGGCAGGTGCTGGGATTGTAAGAAAATTCCGCAAGCAAGCCTGAATTAATACAAATTTAGATATATAAGCGGTTGAACTAATTAAGTTCAGCCGTTTTTCTTTTGCTTGTCTCGTTTCTTTATCAAGGGTATATTTCCCGCTAACGAATCTTGAAATACCACTAACATAAATGTGTTACTATTATGAAACATAGATCAGTAGTGATCGCACTATTACTAATTGTAAGTATTATCGTTTCCTGCTCAGATAACCGAGCGGTACAATACCGCTATAAATTAGAACAACTCTCCTTTGAGATAGATCGAACAACTCGCGATTTTCAATTGAAGCCAGAACTGAGATCAAAAGAATCTATCACAGTTCTTGGCAATAATATAACAAAGCTCGTACAGGCTTGTTATGAGGCTTTAGAATCTGTTTCTGCGGAAGATTTCCCCGACGAATATCGTCAGATTGAACAGATAACTTTCCAATCTATAACAAAATCAACCCAGTACTATTTTGCAGCAGGCAATTACAATAATTGCATTACAGGCATAGAAGAACTAATGGCTCGCATACGCCTACCTAAAGTTGAATTGATGTCGGCATATTATAATCTTGGTAGAGCCTTGCAGGCAAACGGTAACTGGGACAGTTGTCAGGCAATTTACGATATTGCAGCGGTAAATTTCTATCCCCCGACAGATCAACAGGGTGAGATCATTATACATGTGTTCAACATGCCCCTGCACCTTTATACTGTTTCAAAAAGAATCGGTGATGATGCAATTGCCGCCAAACGCTTCACCTTTGCGAATGAATACTACGAGAAGATCGCCAACGATTTTCCAAACACCAAACTTTCGATCACCTCAGGAGCGAACCTGGCTCGTTTGTTTGAAATGGACAATCAATATACAGAAGCTATCAGCTATATTGAAAAGATGGTCGATTCAACAGGCGAAATATATCAGGCTGCTCAACTAAGAATTGCCGGAATTTTAAATCGTGGTCTAAAAAAATATGATAAGGCTTTAGCTGCCTACAATAGTGTTGAATCAAATCTCGCTGCCAAGGACTCACTTGTACTTGCATCAATCATGATCGACAAAGCAAGAATATATTTTAAACAAAATAAATATCGTGATTCGAGGCAGATGCTTATTGAACTTGACCGGCAATTTCCTCGTATCATGAAGTCAATTCCATCGGCCCAACATCTAAAAGGGCAAACTTTTGAAATGGAAGGAAACTGGGACAGAGCAGAAACTGAGTACCGCTTCCTAATTGACAATTTTGGTGCATCTAACGAAGCGATGGCAATTTTTCTTCATATTGCCAAGCATTACAAAGATAAAAACAGACCTCAAACTGCCGAAATATGGTACAACAAAGCAAGTAGCCATTACGATTTAATTGCGACTCAGGCTACCGGTACTATCAAAGAAGCGGCCGCGCTCTCGTACAAGGCTGAACTATATAGGATTAAGAGAGATTGGGAAACTGCAGCCCTTACCCTTGAAGAGATTTTCAATCGATTTACTCGTTCAGAAGTTGGCCAAAGGGCAAATATTGCAGCAGCCAGAATTTATACCCTTGAGTTAGATAACAAACTTAAAGCTGATTCTTTGCTTGCCAGTTTGAGAGCCTCAATGAATGAAATTAGATAAAGTAACGAAAGTCAGGATCTTTACCGATATCTGAATGTAGAAACAATGAAAGATAAAGCACCTGTTGGAGGAAGAATGACATATAAACTAAAGTCTGTTATAATTCTCGTTGCCCTATTTATGCCGGTAGCGTCAATAGCACAAACCGACCACTTCGGAGCAGTTGATACTGTCTGGGCCGAAGTCACTAAAATTGATGACCTGAACTGGTCAATACATATTTCCTACTTTAATGACGAAAATGTTATTGCGATGTCGGTTCCACTCAAAATGAAAGCTGGCCTCAATCGAATCGTCGCCGATTCATGCATCTTTACGGGTGGACGAGTCGAACACTTTTCGAGACTTGCCTTTCGAGCAGACACTTCAATTCAGTGTGTAACCCTGGGTATGATGGCATCTCTTACCGCGAGTGGAAAAACACTCTCTCCCGGGAAGGGACGGCTTGCTACAATTTTTGTATCATCAATAATCGATGAACCGATTAAGAATTTGAAAGTTGATACGACTACAACCAATCCAAACAATATCCTGGAAATTATCGCAGACTCTGTACAAGGTGATTCAACTAAGATTAAAGACATGAAGAAAAGGACTATCTATCCTGCCTTCGTTATAAAACAATCAAAATAGATTCTGCACGATAATCCCAGAGGGCGGTAGCCAGAGGGACAAACAGATCAGAAAAAAACCCGACTTAATTTAAGTTGGGTTTTTTATTTCTCTTTCTTTTTAGGCTTTACCACCCGGACAGTATGAGATATTTTCTCGGCTACGAATTCTTCGAGCAATTTTAGTTTGTCATCGGGTAGTCGCCCTTTTTCAAAATACTCTTTCATCAGAGCCCGTACATCAAGCGCAAAACATTCATCAAGCTGCCATTCTCGCGCAAGTTGAGAAAGCCTTACAAATGAATCACGGTCTCGCGATTTCGATGGGAACTCCCGCTTGATTCCACCCTTTATCGAGACATCTGCTTTCTCACTCATGATTTTTTCAAGCCCAAGCTCACCGGCTACTCTTATCAAGTCATCCCGCAACGCATCTTTTTCATTACCGAGCTCTTTGTAGCGAGCATCAAGATCAATAAAACGTCCCGCCAATTCAGAGGCTAATTCAGCCGTAGCAATCTCTTCGGTTTTGTTCCCTTCTTCAACCTCAAGCATATAACGATGTCTGCGAGCCGGACAAAGTTTTTCAAAATCACACCACGCACAAAATTTTTCAACAGTTGGAAAGTTGTCTAACTTTTCGGCCTGCTTGATAGCGAGTACTTTTTGTCTTACGATCTCAATGTACTCATCCAACTCATCCTCACGGATCGTATATCTTATCTCTTCACCGAATTTAAGAAAATACTGTACTACCTCAATCCGTTCAAACTGAGGATACTCTTGTAGGACACCCAACTGATATAGAGCCATTTGATCAAAGAAAGCACTATCGCGCGGACCTTTTGGTAGATGCTTACCAGTCTTATAATCAATAATCTCAACAACCCCGTCTGATCGTTTGGATAATCTATCAATGAACCCCGTGAATTTGAAAGGTGTACCCTCAAGAGTAAACCGAATTCTCATTTCAGCCCCAATCAATTTTGTATCATTGAAAGGCTGGAACTTTTCGTAATACTCAGTGAGCATCTTCTCACCCATCCCGATATAATCTTCAACAGTATGATATTCTGAGCCGACCTCAATATTTTCAACACCAGGCTTTTCCCACGCCTCTTTGTAACCCCGCAACATATCTTTGAGTGGATAGAGGACATCATCTGCGCCAAGCTGGTAAGCACGATGCAACTCTTTGTGTATAAGATCTCCCATCATGCGATTGGCATCAGTCTTGTCACCCACATCAATCTTATCAATGTAGGAAAACTTATACCGCCTCGGACAGTTGGAGAACTGACCGAGCCTGCTGTTACTATATGTGTCTCCCATGAATGGAATATACTACACTATCCGATCTTAGTGCAATCGGTAAGTGTATTAGAAATCAGAATGTGATATAAAAATCAGACGATGATAGCATCAAGGATGCAGACGGTAGAAATCATTCCAGGAACGAGCTAATGTTTCAACTGACTGAACTTCAATATCTGCTCTTGCATGAGCTGTCAAAGCAGCAACCAGGTTTTCATTCTCTATCAATTCAATAATACGTTCAGCCATGCCAACACAATCATTAACCGCTAAAACCATACCGTTCACACGGTCAAGGACCACTTCAGTGATTGCCCCGGCATCGGTTGTTACAACCGGCAGACCAAGCGCAAAAGCATGAGATATTGAGATCGGGAATCTGTCTATAGTCGAAGGATTTACATACACATCAGCATCATCCCAAACCGAACTTCCTATTGTCATCTCAGACTCATCCATAAACTCGATTCCATGAATCTGTTCTTCGGCAATATATTTACTAAGTGGTACGCGACGAGGACCAGTACCACTAAGCACTAACTCTGCTCTTGGGTATTTTTGCTTTACAAAAACAAATGCCTTCAAAAGACAAAGGATATTGTTGGCGTCATTCAAAGTTCGATCACAAATAATACGTGGTTGAAATCTACCGGCCTGTTTGAATTTTAACGCTTTTACATCTACCGGGAATGAAAGCACTTTTACATCAAGATTATGCTTCAAAAATACTCCTGCACTCCAGGTTGTTTGGACATGGAGAGAATCGACAAGTTTCAAGAATGGAAAAGCAAATCTTGAATATTTTGAGAAGAAGTCTTCCGGTATAGCAGTTTCAAAGGTCAGTAGTATTCGCCTTGAAAAGAATCTCGCAGTAAGAATAAGAGGAATAACTCCCGACCAGAAAGATTTTGTATCGCTTGCAATTATATGAATTGTCCCAAAATGAGGGAACAATCGTATAATTTGTCGAATCCGAGCCAGAAAGCTAGTTTTGGCTTTGCTGCCATGCTGATTGTTTAGCACTCCTACTTTCAGACCATGACCACGAGCGGAATCAGCCAAAGCAGAGAAGTCACTGCCTGCTTGATTTTCAGCTGTAGGTACAATCAGGATTGAATCGGATTTATTTGACCCAACTTGATCGATAGGACTGGTATTGTATGCTATTGTTCTGCTCATCATATTTTCCAAAGGGGTTCCTTGTCCGAACCTGTTTCTTATACATATCTATCGGCCGAACGATGCGAGTAACTGGAAATTTGACAAAAAAAACAGCCTGTTTCCAGACTGCTTTCTTGTAACGTATTCGTTGTAAACTTTCCGCCGGTTTACAACGACGTCCCCCCCGAGCGAACACTACAGTCGCTCTTTCTGGATCGAAGTTCCCTCTATGCCTTGGTCGCCCCGTTGTTAAGCAGCCCTTACTTTTAAAGACTTTGGCAATAACTCCATCCTTGGATCGCCCCCCTTTGGGTTCTGCTTATGTTATATGTAACTTTCGTGCCAAACTGCAAATAATCGTTTTTTTATTTAAAACAGTAGTCTCCCCTTTGTTACCACCATTTTCAAATTTACCAAACCTGCCGCTTGAGACAGCTCTGTCTTCTATTTTTTCAAATTGAAACCAGACCCGTTTCAAAGCTGTTCGCATTGAAACAAATGAAACAGATTTTTGAGAAATACAAATCGCCTACAATTCGTATTCTAACTGCAACCCGATAAAAAATCGAGTCATCTTCACCTCATGTGGAATGCCCTTTATTACAATCCCAACATCCCCAGGTACCCGAGTATCGTCTGAAGGGTCACCCTCCGAATAATAAACCCACGACTCAGTTGTTTTTACTTTGGTCATCTTAAATGATGCTGACAGGCCAAACTTGACTGAACGTTCGCTGGCACCAATTGGAATCCTATACATATAATCAGCTTCACCAATAATACCATAACCTGTACCACTTGATTTGGTAGTGAAATCTCTAAGGATATGGTAATCCTGATCAGACATCATTACCATCCCAAGACCACCCTTGATATTAAGTGAGTTGTTTTTCCCAACCTTATGAGCCATCAATCCAAAATAGGGCATACTCCATGTTACTTCATAAGCCCCAACCGGATAATCAAGAGAGCCAGTCAATGTTTCTCCGGTACTGTCTATTTGCCAACCAGTCAAATCGATCATATCAAACGAATATCGCTCGAGTTGAAAGCCTGCAACCCAAAAGAGGCCATTCTCTTTCAGACCATTTATCCTTCCGGCCAGATCTACTCCAACTCTAATCGACCAGGCTTCCATACTTGATTCTGTTGATGAAAACTCAAACCCATTTGTCCAATCCCGATCAGTCATTGGGCCTCTGGGAGCAGTAATCCCCGCTGAGACTTTTGTACCAAACATAAGATTGGTACGATTATCTTTCATTTTGGTAAATCGAAATTGACCACCAATTGACGTGAAATCTGTTGGGAAATCAAGTTGACTTTTAATTGTCATTAAAGAATTGTCATCTGCAAAGAAATCACTTTCCAGTGTGTAATCTGTTTTGCCAAACCCTGTCTCAATCAGAGGACCAACTGCAAACTTATATGTAATTTCTACTGCATCAACAGAATCAACTGTTTGTGCAGAAATTTGACCTGCAAGAAACCAATAAGTTAATAAGGCGATAAGTATATTTTTCTTCATCTAATTTGCTCCAGCGGTGCTGTAAATTTATTGAATGTTAATTTTTATCTAACGGGACAATATATCTGCAGAACCTTATAATTCATATTCCAATTTTAGTCCAATAGATAAACGAGAGAGCTTAACTTCGTGTGGTATGCCAATAGCTTCCAGTCCAATATCTTCTGGCTCAACGCTGGGGTCAGCATCGCCATAAATAACACCAGTTTCTTTTGTCTTTACTTTTCCTGCCCCAATCAACACTGTCAACCCGACCTTGAAAGGTTTCCTAACTGATCCCAATGGTATCCTGTACATTAAATCTCCTTCACCGACAAAACCAACACCAACACCATTAGAATTGTACCTAACTTCCCGCTGAACGAGATCATACTTGTCTGACATAATAGCTATTCCTAATGCTCCCATTAGATGAAATGAAACACTTTCCCCAACTGAGTGAACTTTTAGGCCTAAATAAGGCATATTCCAGATAACTTTGTATTCTGCGACTGGAGAATTAATCGTTGTATCTTGCCTTCTACTACCCGGCCAGCCCCAGTAGCCATCTAAGTCAATCATATCAAATGAATAATGTTCCAGATGGTAACCGATAACCCAAAAAAGACCGCCTTCATACCGACCTGTGATTCGACCGGCAATATCTGTCGTAATTCTAAACGATTGTACTACCGTATTAGACTCATTATCTGACAATTTAATATTTTTTAACGAACTTGTTTCATTGGCTTTGTCGTTCGGATCAGAAAAATCTGCTAAAATTTTCACTCCAAACATACGCTTAGTTTGATCTTCTTCAATCTTTAAAACACTAAATTGCCCCCCCACCGAACGCATATTGAGCGGATATTCATTTTCTAACTTAAACGTAGCAAGTTGTAGCTCGCGATTAATGTACCAGACATCCACAAATTCCATTTTTTGGGTTAATCTCCCAAATCCAGTCTCAACAATAGAACCAAATGACATCTTGTAAGTAGTTTTATCTGTATCAACTGAGTCAGCCGATATATGCCCCGCAACCCCTATAATTATAGCCAATAAAATGAATAACTGTCGCATCCAAGTTGCTCCCACAAATTTAGATTCTCCCGTTATCCAAAGATACTATGCTTGGCATACCAGAGCAAGAGATAAGGAACAGGAATATCTATTATCAAAATCAGTCATATTTTGTTTGAAACGACAACCGTTGACTTTCGTACAGAAGCTAATTACTTTCCATGTCTGTAAAAGAAAGAATTTTATAATTTTTATAAGGAGTTCAAACTAATGACTTTTGCTCTTCGTCGAACCATCCGTGTATTATTTGTTGTGACTTTATTACTTGCGGCCTGCGCCTCGGTGCACGCACAGTCACGCGATTCAGTCGATGACCGCTACAAGTGGGACTTAAGCCACATATATCCTGATTGGGATGCATGGCAGGCCGATTTTGAAGTATTGGAACAACTGATGGACCAGTATGCCGGGATGAAAGGCACCCTTGCACAGGGTCCTGACAAAGTTCTCACTGCCTATCAGCTATCTGATGAACTGAACAAACTGCTCTACAAAGTCTATCGCTACCCAGGTCTCTCGCTCGCCCTGGACACTCGCGATAATGATATGAGTGCCAAAATGCAGCAGGTGCAGATTCTTTTGGCAAAATTCGGCACTGCCACATCATGGTTTAGTCCTGAGCTTCTGGAAATCGGCTGGGATGTCATGAAAGGATGGCTCGATTCGAATATTGAAATGGACATCTACCGACACGACATTTCGAACCTCTTCCGTCAGCAGGAACATGTTTTGGATTCAGACAAAGAGATGCTGCTTTCTTATTATTCACAATTTAGTGGCTCACCATCTTCGATCTATTCAGACATTTCAACTTCCGACATCAAGTTCCCCGAAGTGACTTTCTCCGACGGAACAACCCAGACTATCTCACCGGGAGTTTATTATAACATCCTTTCGACCAATAAAAACCAGGCCGACCGTAAAGCTGCCTTTGAGGCGCATTACTCGACCTATAACAACAATGTAAATACTTACGCCGCTATTTATAATAGTGTCCTTCAAAGAGACTGGGCCGACGCACAGGCGCGAAACTATGCTACCTCGCTCGACTCTTACTTAGACGCTGATAATGTTGACGCCGAAGTTTTTGAAAGTCTTGTCACTACAGTCAGAGCTGGTACAGCTCCGGTTCAGCGTTATATCGCCCTGCGCCAAAAAGCTCTCGGTCTTGAAGAGTATCATCTGTATGATGGTTCACTCCCAATTGTCGAATTTGACAAAACATACGACTACGATGAAATTACCAGCTGGGTCGTTGAATCGGTCAAGCCTCTTGGCAAAGACTATCAAAAGAAAATGGAAGAAGGCTTCAACAGTCGCTGGGTTGATGTTTACGAAGGTGAAGGAAAACGAAGTGGTGCGTTTATGGCCAACACCTACGGCGTGCACCCGTACCTTCTCCTCAATTACAATAAGACTATCGACAACGTCTTTACTGTCGCTCATGAAATGGGCCATTGCATGCATTCAATTTTATCGAATGCTAACCAGCCGTTTGTTAGTTCCGAAGCTCCGATCTTTGTAGCCGAAGTTGCATCGACAATGGCCGAAGCATTCCTTTTAGATCACATGATGAAGAAAAGCAAAGACCCAGTTGAACGAATAGTTTTGCTTCAGCATTCTATTGAAAATATTATTGGCACATTCTATACACAGGTTATGTTTGCCGATTTTGAATGGCAGGCTCATCGTATGGTAGAATCTGGTCGTCCAATAACCGGTGAAGCACTGCGTAATCTATATTTCAAACTGATGAAAGATTACTACGGTGATGTTGTCACGATTGATGATCTCTACGGTTCAACCTGGACACGAATCGGTCATTTCTATCGTTCACCGTACTATGTTTACAAGTATGCTACCTGCTTTGCTACTTCTGCTAAACTCTATAGTGAAATCAAATCGAAAGATAACGGCAAAGAAGCTATGGATCGTTACATCAACCTCCTGAAAGCTGGAGGATCTGATTATCCGATGGAACTCCTTCGCACCGCCGGTGTTGATCTGGCTGATCCGGCAACAATTCAGGCCGTGGTCGATCAACTTGATGATTTAGTCTCCAGACTTGAAACAGAAATGGCTAAACTGTAATAAAAAGTAAACTTATATTTTGAAACCGGACTCTGGTAGCAGGGTCCGGTTTTTTTTATAAACAACAGGCTATATCAAAGTTGCGCTTCTTTGTGATCATTGATATCTTAACAAAAGGAGTGAGAGCAATGAAACGACGTACATTTATAAAACAGACAGGTAAAGCTGCCCTGCTTGCGTCTGTTGCCGCCGGGACCGGCTATCTTTTTCATAACCGTGAAGTAACGGCAGTCAAGCCATCACTGGTCATCCGTAATAATTTCGAAGTATCACCCGATATCGCATTCCCCAAACTCACTCTTGCTCGTGCTGAAGACCCAATCGTTGCCCTCAATCAATCGCTCGATGCAATCGGTGGCATTCGTAGATTTGTTAACAAGGGAGAAACTGTAACGGTCAAACCTAATATTGGATGGGACCGCTCGCCCGAGCAGGCAGCCAATACAAATCCAATCCTTGTTGCCGAAATGACTCGTCTCTGTCTTGAGTCCGGGGCAGCTTCTGTTACCGTTACCGACGTTAGTTGCAATGATCCTCGCAGATGTTTCTTACGTTCAGGAATAAAAAAAGCAGTTGAAGATGTTGGTGGCAAAGTTATTCTTCCATCCGACGAAGATTACATCAAAGTACGAATGTCACAAAAATTCTTAAATGAATGGTTGGTGCTTAAACATTTTGTGCAAACCGATAAGTTGATAAATATGCCAATAGCCAAACATCATTCTCTATCTGAATGTACTATCGGCATGAAAAATCTTTATGGCATCCTTGGAGGACGGCGTAATCAACTGCATCAGGAAATCGACCAGTCAATTGTTGATCTCGCTATTTTCTCCGCCCCTACTCTTACAGTTATAGATGCTACCAGAGTACTTTTGCAAGGAGGGCCACAAGGCGGATCACTCGATTATGTTGGCATTGAAAATTCTGTCATCTGTGCAACCGATCAAGTTGCGGCTGATGCTCGTGCATCTGAATTTATAGGCTTAAAACCTGAAAATGTTGGACATATAGTTCTTGCAGATAAGAGTGGCATTGGATCACTCGACTATAGGCAGGCCGGATACAAAGAGATTCTCGGATGAATATTAAAACAGTTCTGAATCTTCGTCGCGCATCTCAGGTTCTGTTTTTTGTCACGTTCTTGTGGCTGGTAATCAAAACTAATTTCGAAGTAGATTTCTCTCTCGCAGCCGGTCAGGAGATAATATTACCCTACCCTGTATCAATTGCCCTCGAACTCGATCCACTCGCCGCCCTCGGGACACTGCTGGCCACAGGTTCACTATACAAAGGGATGATCTGGTCATTGCTAATCTTGATCCCAACAATATTCTTCGGACGTTTTTTCTGCGGTTGGGTTTGTCCGATGGGAAGCTTAAATCATTGGCTCTCAGAATTTCGTTCAGAACGAAGCAGTCATCGTGGCAAAGGGAAAATCGAATCAAATCGTTACAAGAAATTTCAACGAATAAAATATTATATCCTGCTTCTCTTTCTTGGTTCATCATTAACCGGTGTCCTTCAGTTAGGCCTGCTCGATCCGCTTTCTTTACTGGCAAGATCTGTCGGAACTGTTGTCCTGCCGATGACTCATGTTTTTGGTGCCGGGATTGTCAGCTGGATTAAAAATATCGGGTGGCCTCCACTTGGCGATGCTGCACAATATGTTTTTGACTTTATTGCATCGTTCATTCTTCCCTACCGTATGGGTCATTTTCAGGCTATCATTTCGCTTGCTCTGTTTTTCGTGGCTGTTCTTTGGCTCAATCGTTTGTTCACGCGTTTCTGGTGTCGGGCAATCTGTCCGCTTGGTGCCCTGTTAGGAATCTTTTCCCGCTTCTCTTTTTTAGGTCTTAAGAAAACAGAATCAAAATGTGATCATTGTCAGCTCTGTGTCATAAGTTGTCAGGGTGCAGACAACCCGGAAATCGGAGAACCCTGGCGCAAAGCAGAATGCCATCTCTGTCTCAATTGTCAAGCCGCATGTCCAACCGGTGCCCTTGAATTCACATTCTTCCCCGAACAGGAAGCAAGCCGAACGAATCCTGCAGGAACTGAGAAAATAGATATCACCAGACGCAAAGCGATGACCTCAATTGCGGCAGGTATATCTCTCTTCCCAATGTTCCGCGCCGGTGACAGCTTTGAAGCAGATATTGATCCGAAACTTGTTCGTCCCCCCGGCTCAGTCGATGAAGATACATTCTTAGCTCGTTGTATTCGCTGTGGTCAGTGTATGCGCGTCTGTCCCAATAACGCATTGCATCCAACTATCTTTGAAGCTGGCCTTGAAGGAATCTGGTCGCCGGTGTTGATTTCAAAAATTGGTTACTGCGAACCTACCTGTACTCTCTGTGGTCAGGTATGTCCAACCGGAGCGATTGTCGAATTAACTCAAAAACAAAAAGTTGGTGATAAAGAGACACCTCCAAATAGAATCGGCACAGCTTTCTTTGACCGAGGTAAATGCCTTCCCTGGGCGATGGCTACCCCATGTATTGTCTGCGAAGAATGGTGTCCTACGTCTCCTAAAGCGATCTATCTAAAGACAGAAATTGTCACCAATCAAAGTGGTAAAGAAATCAGTGTAAAGTGCCCATATATTGACCCCCAACTTTGCACCGGCTGTGGCGCCTGCGAATTTGCCTGTCCGGTCGAGGATGCATCAGCTGTATATATAACATCGGTTGGCGAATCACGATCTGAGAAAAACCAAATTCTCCTCAAACGACATAGTATCCCCAACAAACCTGCCAACCTTCCAAAGTCCTAAGATACATCCAAGCCCATTCAAGTTGTTCAATTATATAACAACTACCCTCTCAAATCAGGTAATCAAGGGAACTCCGCTCTTTGATCTTGGTTATTATGAATAATCGATTATATTGGCTCTACACTTGCAATTTACTCCTGAGCGTAGAGAAATAAGCTGAACATTTAAAAAAGGTACTCCCGATGAACACTTGCGCAAGCGGAGCTATATCAAGAACAGCACTTAAGCTTCTTTTTTCAGGAGTTATAATTCTTGGTCTCTTAGGCGGTCAATCGGCCTTTTCAGTTACAGATTCAATGTATTTTACTGTGAATGGTGACTCAACCCTGACAACAATGACTCAGGGTGATGAAATCTCATGGACTGCCAATTGTGATCCTGGTGCCTCGATAAAGTGGGAAATTTGGTACGACCTAAATCAAAACTCAATAATTGATACCACCAGTGACTTGTTTCTGGCAACGATGGGCTTGGCTGACGGAAGCCCTCAGGGTGACGTAGATGGACTTCTAAACGGATGGATATCGGGTCCTACTATGTTATTGGGAGTTGCCCCGGGAGATTATATCTTCAAAGCATTAGATATGGTAAACGGATCGTCTGTTCAGGGCGTCTTGACAAGCAATGCAATGGTGGCACCACAAAATAAAATAACTGGAAAAATAATTGTTCCAGGACATCCTGCTCCAGATGCAGCAGTTCTTAAGAATGTATGGATATCAACAGAATCTGACTATGATGAAGCAGGAATATACATTGGCCTGACTGATGAAAACGGAGCCTATGAATTAAACATCGGTGCTGTTGGATCAGGACTTGATTTCTATGTTGAAGCTGGAACAATAAACCAGTTTGTAGCACCTGATTGGCAGGCTTCCACAGTTACAGTTAACGGCGTTGTAAGTAATGTTGATATTACCTTCGAAGTAACCGCTGACAGTGTTTATGGCTTTATCAAAGATGAAAATGGTGATCCTATTAAAACTGTCGGTACAATTAGGTCTGAGCGACAATGGCCCGAGTTGGGAGAAAAGCAATTTACTTCCATAGATAGTCGCTATGTTATCAATTACTCCGCTGCTGATTTAGGTGTCTGGGCATTGAGCCCTTCAAGTGAAGGTTACCAACCAGCATATCTTCTACCGGAAAATTTCTATTTCAGCCATGATACAATTGGGACTTTCCAAAAAGACTTCACGCTCTATAGTGCTGATACTGTCATTTATGTAAGAGTTACTGAAGAAGGTGGAACACCAGTAAACAATTATCTTATCTCTGCCTGGTCATCATCTCTTAATACCAGCGGAAGAGCGATATCACGTTCGGGTAGTGACAACATTACGCCTGTTAGAATTTCCTCGCTGGACAATTCTGATTGGTATGTAGAAATCAGAGCTGACGACAATGACTTCCCTATGCCGGCTGGCTTTATTGTTGAAGGCAGTGGAGCTTCAAACGTTTCCCCCGGTGACACTGTTACACTAAACCTTGTTGGTGGGATTGAAGTAAGTGGTATGGTATTTGTAGATGCTGACGACCCAACTCTGATCTGGGATAATGTATCAGTCTTCCTTGGTAACGCAGAAAACACATACAGCGGGAGAGTATCCGAAGGTGGAAGCTATTCTCTCTTTGCAAGTCCAGGAACATATGGCATTAGTGTTTGGGCAGAAAATTATTTACCTACACCAGGGTTCGGCAATGTTATAGTAACGGATAGTCCGGTGGCAGGCCCATCATTCACTCTCAACAATACTCACAGCAAAATCAAAGGTACTCTCTTGGGTCTCCCTCTTCCTCTTGGCCCTGAAGATATATGGGTCACCGCAAGTACAGATACCAGCCCAAATGGTTATCAGGCAGATGGTGCTCTGGTTGACAAGCAAACAGGTGAATATACATTAAAAGTTTGCGATGGTAATTGGACAATATGGGCACCTAATATTGAGGGTTATTATGAATTTGGACCAGTAACTTCTGAAGTATGGGAATACCCTGATACATTAAGAATTCAAGATTATGAGTATGCTCCACTAAGCTGTTGTAGTAATATATCTGGCAACGTTGATTGTGATCCTACAGATTTTATTGACATCAACGACCTGACAGTTCTAATTGATTATTTATTCATATCATACTCTCCACTTTGTTGTGAAGAAGAAGCTAACATCGATGCGGAAGGCATAGTAGATATCAATGATCTGACAAGACTTATCGACTATTTGTTCATAAGCTTCACGCCGCCTAATCCTTGCCAATAAAATAATCCCAGCATTGCAAATTTTGCCTGTGCTTTACCGCACAGGCAAAAATAAAAAAGCTTTACTTAAGATCAACACCCCTCATCCGTACGAACGTATTTAGAGCTGTTTCTTTTAGCTCCGAACAGTTCTTAAACCCTAAAGACTCATAGAATATCTTTTGTTTTTTCTCATTGTCGGTAAGTATCATGTGTGTTCTTACATGTTCAAATCTTAACAGGCACTTTTCAAGGAGCTTGCGTCCAATCCCTTTGCGGTGGTACAGAGGATTTACGAGGATATCCTGTAGATAGTGAATTGAAACATCATCAGAAATCGATCGGGCCAAACCTACAAGCTCTTCCTCATCCATACATATTACAATGTATGTAGAATTATTGAGCGCTTCACGAAGTGAATCAGGTTTATTGGTGTATGCACTCCACCCGACACTATTATAAAGTGCCAGGATTGCATCAAAGCTTACATTTTCAATTCCCTTGATATATTCCATCGTTACTGTCCAAGTCGATTAGTTACTGTAAATTATAACTGCACTAATAAATTAATCAGATAAAAGAAAGTAGAGTTCCATACTTCTAAAATAGCAAACGCTGTGTTTACCTGCGGGACAAGCAGATTAAT
>JAUVAR010000109.1 GCA_030591625.1 Candidatus Zixiibacteriota bacterium | reverse complement strand
GGATCCCCAACGGTGAGTGCTCACTCAAATAGACATCGTCACCTGTTGCTTTTTTAAGCATTTCCAGATGGTCTTTATCTACATTCGTAACTTCGGGAACTAAGAGAAAAGGTGTTCCCCACCCAGTGCGATCAATCTTGTAATAATTGAAGAGGAGATTTTCTTCTGAGAATGTTCCTATTCCACCCTGCATAGTGATGATAGTTTCAATTGGCTTATCGGGGCAAATCCTATCATTAGCATTTAGCGCTCTGGAATATAGTTTGTATAACTGTTCAATCAGTTCTTGTTTTCGATTTTTGAATTCTTCGAGAATCGGTCCGATCAGAATCCCATCGGTTGCAAACGCATGACCACCACAGTTCAAACCAGATTCAATTCTGAATTCTGAAACCCAGACACCTTTTTTCGCAAGTATCTTTCCCTGGATAATTGCCGAACGATAATCTGAAACTTTGAGAACTACTTTTTTCTTAACCATGCCTTTTTCGTCAGGGTAAAAATCATCAAAATTTGGGATATAAGCATATAATCTTCTGTTCATACCGGCTGAAAAAATAATCGAAGAACTGAGTGAGCTATTGGCGTAGCCTCTGAGACCTGCCATAGCATCTGCTTGCTCGGGTGGCATTTTTTCTCCATTGACGAAGCGATCACGATCAACCTTGGTCATAATGTTTACGTCGATAGTGCCGGGGATTGCTTTAATTCTGAGTTCCGCCTGTATAGATTCTTTTTCGGGAGAATTATCAAGAGTTAGCATCTGAGTGTATTTTCGCTTCAGCTCTGAGTCGGGGAGAAGATCGTAATAACGAGTTATCTCGCTTCCCGGTTCAAATGACGATGCCTGCAATTCCTTAACTTGAGCATCGATCAAATCTGATATAAGTTCGAGATAAGCTGTTACCCGAGTTGCTCGTGCATCCTCAGTACGATCAGTTATTTCAACATAATCACGTCGATGGAGTCGGCAATAGTGCTCTCTCATTTGCTCAAGGAGGAGATCATCAACTAAGGAAATTACTGATGAGATGCCATATCTGGCAACTTTTAGAGGTGTATCTATACTAAAACCGGTACCCATGACCGGAATATGGAAGCTATGGGTCTGTTCTGATATTGCTATGTTCATGGGTGCAGTATGACCGTTTGCTCCCTAAAAGTCAATCAATTATGGGACAAACTTTAATTAGATTCAATAGTTTGCTCATCTGAATGTGTCAGCAGACATTTAAGCAAGCAGCCTCGCATTCGAAAGAATGCTGGGTGTCAGACCGGAATTATACTTTGATGAAAAATAAACTGCCTAAAACGCAGTTGTGACAACTTATGCCGGGACGAGTGAGTGAGCAGCCTCACGAAGACATAAATGCAAAGCGATAAAGCTACCGCCGATTTCAAAGAGGATGGTGTGAAGTGGTTCATCAAGACTTGGCAGAGCACGTTGACCGTATCCGCAAACAACTTTTGGCAATGAGATTTCCATCCTCAAGTTTTTTGCGAAAAACATTGTTCGTACACGCCCGGCGACTTGGTTTGCAATTTCACCAAGTCCTTCTTGAACCATCTGTTCGTCCAGTTCTTCGGGTTTCATCCAGGCAATACTTGCAGACATTTGTCGTGCTGTAAGCTCATCCATTGAAATTGAAACGGTTCCATTGATACCACCTGTCATAGAAATAGAGGCAGTTAGTTCGCCACAAAATTGATAATCTTTCTTTATAAATTTCCGTCGCCGTTTAACTTCAAACCCTGCTGTTGTTTTCAAAACATGCATAGTAGCAGAAATAAACATGACAATATTATCAGTCTCATGGGGAGATATATTTTCTGCCGAATGACAAAGCGTATCGAGAGTCTTATGAACATTATCTTTTGTGAATGGTCGTGTGAGTAGTCCCGAGGCACCCTTTGAGAGCCCTTTTCGGGCAAATTCTGTGTCCGGGTCATCCACAACAAGCACAATTGGAATATCCATATACGCAGACTCAGAGCGCAGTCGCTTGAGAAGATCAATTTCTACATTTGAACCAGTATTAAAATCAAGCAATACAACATCCTGATCTTTGACTATACCAGCCTCATGTCTCTCAAGCGAATCAATCTCTATCTCATTGCTTACGCAATTGGAGAGAGCTTCTTTGTTTTGATCTGAGCTTGTTATGTAGAGTAATTTTCTCATAAAATGATCATCTTAATGATGAGTTTTTGCGATAGGCCTGTTGGTCAAGTCAGTGATTTGTTTAGTCATTTGGTCTAAGGTAAACGGTTTCACCAAATACGAAGTGGCGCCTGCTTTTATCGCCTTAATCACGTCCTCTTCGGCACCATCGGATGTAGCCATCAAAACGGGAATGTGGCTGTAATCAGAATTAGCTCTGATCTTTTGAAGTGCTTCATAGCCATCCATAACAGGCATATTCCAGTCGAGTATAACCAGGGCAATATCAGCAGAATTCTTTCTTAGACGAGCCAGAGCTTCTGCTCCGTTGACCGCTTCAACAACTGTAAACCCGGCACCTACAACCGTCTTGCCAATCGCTTTCCGCATAAGTGCAGAATCTTCGGCAATAAGGATTTTCATGGTAGCTCCTTTTATTATTAATAATCTTAATTAACTTATTTCAAGTCATCTTCTGTAATCAGGGAGATTGTATTTTTGACAATTTTATGCATGATCCCCCGATGACAATATATCGCTAATATCTAATTGATCGGCAAACACTTCAAATTCATTGAGTAATTCTCTTTTCATTATTTCATAAAAAACCGATTAGAACAACGCAAGGGTCAGATTGTGCAAAGTTTGCTCACAAAGAGCATACTATAGAAAATTGTTAACCATTTATAACCATAAACCAAAAGAGTGAGCGATTCCTGCCGATAGGACTTATATAATGACCTATAATCTATACTATTTATGGTAATTGAAACAAAGACAAACGCAACACTCGATAAAATCATCACGACTATTGGTGATCTGCCGGCTTCTCCGGCTATTGTCAGTACAGTTATGGGGTTGACCTCAAATCTTGATACCCAGATAATGGATGTATCGAAGGTGCTTTCGTTCGATCAATCTCTTACGGCAAAAGTTCTTAAGCTTTCAAATTCATCGTACTATGGTCGTTCTAAAGAAGTAAGCACTCTTGAAGAGGCTATCCCTGTTCTCGGTTTCTTTGCGGTTCGTTCAATGGTTGTTGCTACTTCGGCTCATTCAATGTATTTGGCCGAAGACCCCGACGGCCACCGAGGCAAACTTTGGCGTCATTCGTTGTCATCGGCGGTAACAGCTCGTCAGATTGCCAAACATGTCAGATATTCGAATGCTGAGGAGACTTTTATAGCTTCATTATTGCATGATATTGGAAAGCTGGTTCTGTTACAAAAGTTACCTGATATTTATAAAGAAATTGTAGAGGCTGTAGAACGAAATGAAATGACCTTTACTCAAGCAGAAATTGACAAGCTCGGATTTGATCATTGTGAAGTTGCCTCAGTACTGCTTGAACACTGGTCGTTCCCGCCAAGCTTGATTGAAGCTATTTGCGACCACCACTTACCCCCTGCACCTACCGAAGAGATACCTTTACCGATGTCACATTTCGTTAGTTTGGGGAATGAATTATCAAAGAAAATGAATGTTGGATTTGAGTCTGAGACAGTAGAGAATATATCCTCTTTGCCTTCTGCTCAAGTTCTAAAGCTTGATTCTGATAGTTTGGATGAAATACTGACTATTTCCAAAGAACATTATCATATAGAGATAGGAATTCTTGACTGATATGGAATTTACCGATAAAAAAGATCTACCCCGACGTTTGGCAAAATTTTCTAACCTGCCTTCAGTTCCTCAGATAATCTTAAAGATCAAGCAGGTTGCTGATGATCCAAAAGCTACTGCTGCCGATCTGGCTAATTGCATTCTCTCTGATCATCAGCTAACGAGCAGAATTCTGAGGATGGCCAACTCGGTTCATTACGGTGAATTTTCAGGTAAAATAACGACTGTTACTCATGCTATTGTTCTAATGGGTTTCCGTGCTGTTCATAATATTGCCGTTTCAATGGCAGTTTATGAGATAGTTAATAAGATGGCTCGTGGATCAAAGTTTGATGCAACCGGTTTTTGGACTCGTTCACTTGCCTGTGGAATTATCTCCAAATTCTTTGCTTATAAACTCAAGTTAACAACTCTTCAGGAGACTGCCTTTATCGCAGGATTTATGCATGACATTGGTCAGCCTATTATGGCTTCTGTATTCCCTGAAAAGTATGCCCCTATTTGTCAGATGAACGGATCGGACAAGGAGATGATTGAGGCCGAGCGTGCTGTTATTGGTATCGATCATATGGGTGTTGGTGAGATAATTGCCGAGCAGTGGAATCTTCCTCCTGGCCTTGTTAAACCTATAGCTGAGCATCACCGTCTCAATCGAAAGATAGATGAAAAGTCACCACAAATCCTGACTGATCTGGTCTATCTGTCCGATCAGTTGTATCCTTTTGTAATGGGAGGTAATTCCTCATCGGATGCATATCATGCTGTGGTTGAACAAGCTAAATTGTTAACAGGTGTTGATGATGATGTCTTGGTTGAGTTGCTTGGTGACTGTCGTACGCAAGTTACTGAAATTGCACAAGATCTTGAAATCGACATTCAGGGTGAAATCGAAAAATGTGCTGAACATGAAGGTGATATTTCGGTTTTACATCAGCAGTTGAACAATAAAGAAGTGCAACTTGCATTCCTTCAAAATGCTACTACGGCGCTTATGGAAGCGAAGTCAAATGAAGAAATACAGCAGGTCATTTGTGAGGCGGTTTTCCGTGGATTGCAAATGGGTCGTGTTATACTATTTGAATATAATCGCAAGTGGGATACGTATTCCGGCCAAGTTGGCTTTGGCGTAGAATCGCAACAGCAGGTAAAATCGTTAAGTTTTTCGTCACGAACCGGTCTATTTAAGAATTTGCATACGAGTGGTAACCCGATTTCTATAGTCAGCCATGATAGTGAAGTATATTCTGATCTGGTAGCTCCGGGTGAATTTGATGATCTGCAGGTAGATGCTTTTGCAGTTATACCACTTAAGGTTTTAGATGAAGTCAGATATGCTATTTTTGTTGATGCAACCTGTAGAACAAATGCTATCGACGACGAAACGATGAGGTCAATTGTTTCGTTGGCGAATCAGGGAGCTATGTCTTTGGAGCGCAATATCTTCAAGAGTCGCTCAATTGGTGGCTGAGAGCTGGATATATTCCAAACTTCACAATATACATTCCTATGTTTGTTCAAGACTATTCACGAAATTGCCGATAATACGTAGGTCCCTAAATATACTTGGAAAAAACCCCAATTTTAAACTGACAGCAAAAGACGGTGGGGATTTAATCAGGAGAAAGAAACATGTCTGTTTCAAAAGTTGAGAACCACCGCGGATTTGCTACGATGATAGCCCTTTTCATGGTTGGTATGCTTACCCTAATCGGACTCGCTGCCATGTCAACAAGTAACGATGAAGTCCAGATTGCCGGCAATGAACTTCAGGAACTCAGGTCTTTTTATGCCGCTGAAGCTGGCTTGGAAGTTGCCGCTGCGACAATTCAGTTAGAGTATGAAAATACAGACGCTCCTCCTAAAGTCCTCCCGGTAGGTCATCTGGCCTACAATGATTGCGAAGTCGCTTATGCTACCAGACATAAATCAGGTCCTGATCGAAAAGTTATATCTCACGGGACGCTGTCGGGACTGCATGCACTAATTAGAACATTTGAAACAAATTCGGTTGCAACTTCAAGTATAGATCATAGTCGAATGCTGATGACACAGACTTTTGAAGTCGCTCTTGTTCCGATTTTCCAATTTGCAGTATTTTATGATGATGATCTCGAAATAGCTCCCGGTCCTCCAATGACATTAGGGGGGCGAGTGCATAGTAACGCTGATGTATGGTTGCAATCGGGCAATGGCCTTCAATTGGACTCCCGTTTAACTGCGTTTGAGAGAATAATGCATGGACGTAAATTTGGAGGCGCCTCAAACGGAGAAGTTACAATTAAGAATCCTGGAACAGGTGATGTATCAATGAAGCTTGGTGCTGGATTTTTGGATCATACTTATTCTAATTGGTATGACTCATCGGTTGCAAGGTGGCATGGTTGGGTTAAGGATAAAGCACATGGTCAGGAGAAATTGGCAGTACCTTTGGAAGGAACTGTGGACCCTCACAAGTTGATCGAAAAGGGTGGTGGAAATCCCAACTCGTATGAACATAAGGCAACTTTGAAAATAGTTGATGGGGTTGCTTCTGAATGGGATGGCAGTAGTTGGAATAATATTACTGGTAATCTTATTGCTGATGGCGTTGTTAGTTACACTACCGATAAATTTATGGATCAACGAGAAGGTGAATGGGTTGATGTCACTGAAATAGACATAGAAAAACTGTACAGCATGGGATATGCACCGACGAACGGTGTCATATACTTTACTGATGATATTTCATCTGGATCGGAATTCCCTGGTCTCAGGTTAGTAAATGGTGATCTGCTTGGTGATGGTCTTACTATCGCTTCTGAGAACCCTATCTATGTTCTTGGTGACTATAATACTAACACCAAAAAACCTTCTTCATTGCTTGGTGATGCAATTACATTTCTTTCCAATTCATGGAATGATGCACAAAGTAATGGATTGCCATCGGCGAGAAATGCCACAACAACTGAAGTTAATGTAGCTTATGTAACAGGCCATGTAGCTTCAACTGCAACAGACTATTCTGGAGGAGTTGAGAATCTTCCCCGATTCCTGGAAGACTGGTCAGGAGTCAGTTTCAACTGGCTGGGGTCAGCCGTATCACTTTGGAATTCTGGTCAGTCAGATGCAACATGGGGTGGATCGTATTACTCGCCACCTGTCCGAAACTGGGTATTTGATAGTGATTTTAAGAATCCCGATAATCTTCCCCCTTCAACTCCTGTAGTAAGAGTGTTCCAACGTACTGGATGGGAACAACAGTTTGTAGGGTTTGTGGCGTCTGATACTATTACAACTGCCCCTACTCTGTAACAACTTTCACTCTGTAAGCAGAGCTCAGACAGATTCAATTAATTAAAAGCTGGTCGATTCATTCGATCGGCTTTTTTTAATACTACTTATTGACATCTCTTCATAATATCGATAAATTGCTCGGCGTATATTTATACGGTTGAGCCTTGTTCAAGACGGACAATCTGGAGGGATTAAGTTTGAGACAGCTTTTAATATTTATTACAACTATGTTTATTTGTTCCGGAGCTATCGCTTCTGAGTCAGATTCTACAGAATACAATACAGCCATCATTATAGATAATGGTGGCAAAATAATTGGTAAGATTGTAGAAGATATTGCAGATAAAAAGCATATCAAACTCGAAACCAAAGATGGGAAAGTAATAAAAATCCCACGTCGTCGAATTGTCCGTATGACGACTGCTGATAAGGTTGATTCAGTACAACAGATGATGAGAGATTCGCTTGGAGTCGCACCACCGGTTCCAACTACATTTAAATCCTTATTCACCTTAAAGGGGAGATTCAGTTCAAGGTCTGGAGAATCTTTATTGGGTGGGTCAATCATGCACGGTTGGCTGATAAACGGAAATTCAATGATCGGTGTTGGGGCAGGTTATAATTGGACTAAGGAATACAGACTTATTCCTGTTTTTGCCGAAGGCAGGATATTCATCTCCGAAAGCGGGAGCCCTAATTATTTAGTAATCAATTTTGAGTACTTAATTGGAAAAAATATAGGACCTTATGGATGGAATTCTTTTGGGATCAGATTAGGTACATATATTGGTTTCACCCATACATGGTATAAAAACTTGACCGCTCTCCTGGAAATTGGAGGTACATATTCACTTCTCAATGATCAAAGTTATAACAACTTCTCTGAGCTTGGTTTTGCTGTACGTTTGGGGATAATGACAGGCTTGTGAGTGAAGTGAACCGATACGACAGACGTTGAATGTTAAAGACGATATTGAGGTGTTTATGTTTAGACATGTTCTAATGATTATT
>JAUVAR010000162.1 GCA_030591625.1 Candidatus Zixiibacteriota bacterium | reverse complement strand
GTCTCGATGTTATAGAAATTTACAAATTCTTGGATGTCATCAAAGAATTTGTAAACAGACCGGGCAAAGATTGCGATCTTGTTTCTATGCTCTGGGAAGCAAACCTTTCACGGGTTGGCTTTATCACAATAGAAGATATCGAGCTTTCAGAATATGAAGGTGAGTTCAAGGTTGATGAAATTTGTACCAGCGGTGGAACAGGAGTTGGTGGTATAGAACTAATCGGCGGAGATGCCGAAACATACAAATCAATATTTAACACAAGTGCAGCACCATCTCCAGATCAAACTAAATCGACTCAACCAGAACAATTAAATCCCGAAGAATATCAACCGCATCGGATATCGGCTATAACCATAGAAGAAGCCGGTGGAACTATCTTAGACAGCATCGGTGTCGAAGGAACGACAGAAGCGGCCGAAGCAATGGGTCTGGCGGATCTTAAACCAGCGAAACAACAAATTGATACTACACTTATTCTCAACGATGAACTTCAGCTTTCCAATGAAGAAGAATTATTAGTCAAAGAAATTACTAACGAAGATACATACTTCGATATGTTCGAATCAACAGTTGAGCTTGTTAAAGAACTCCTGCACCAGGAATCAGAGATGAGCGCTTTCTATGAAACTGTTACAATTGCAGAAAAAATACAAAGAGAATTAGTTGAAAACGGTAAGTTCATTCATGCCGGACAGCTTCTTTCATATTTTAAATTACTTAAAGATAAAATAGCCAAAGAACGACCACTATGGTCCGAACGTCTCAAGGATAGTCTGATTACGGCAGGCAGTCGTGACAACTTGCGAATCGTGCGTGATTCTCTCAATCAACATAAAGAGGTAAGTTCGGGTGAGTTAAGACGGTATCTTGATAATTTTGGATGGGAAATTCTCGCTGGTCTCACCGATTTGATTGGTGAACTCGAACATATTGAACACAACGATGCTCTTTCTGATTATCTTGCTGCCTGTGGAAAAGAAAACCCGCACATAGTTGCAAAAGGACTCTCCGACAAACGCTGGGAAGTTGTTCGTAATTCGGTTATGATTCTTTGTAGGATTGGGGATGAAAAAGCACTCGGGAAACTAAAGAACGTTCTCTCACACAATGACCGCAGAGTCAGACTTGCACTTGTTCAACAGTTGTCAAATTCAAAAAACAGTGAGGCATTAAGTCTCTTAGAACATGGTGTACGTGATACCGACACCGAAGTGCGCAGGGAATCTGTTCAAACAATAGTTGAATGGCGTGGAACAGAAGCATTTGATGCAATTACAAGAATACTTAATGATGATTCGTTTACGTCTGTTGCACCGGATGATCAAGAGGCAATCCTGATTGCATACTCTGTTCTTGGTGGAGATCAGGCCGTTGAATTTCTTGTTAAACTTGCCAAGCGAATGAATCTTTTAGGATCGGCAACAATCAGTCTCCAAAGACAGGCAGCATTTCAAGCTCTTTCGAAAAATAAATCGGATAGATGTGAGCGTGCTCTTTTAAAACTTTCTTCAAGTATAAGACCGGAAATTAAAGAGAATGCAATTGAAGCACTCAAGAAAAGAAGAGAATTCATTTTTGGAGGCAAAGATGACTGAAGTAGCAGAACAACAAGCAGGTCGTCTTTTGGGTGGACAGATCGAATCAAAGTTGCTCACAACATTTTTTGTACTGTATAAAACTGCTCGAATTTTAGAAGCAAATAATAACGCTTATACCAATCAATTAAATAATTTCTATTCTGCATTTACTGAATTGGGGAAAACAAGCGGAACGATTATTCTTAAAACATTTTCAGGACGTTATTTCGTAAACGATAAAATGGTTCGCTTTAATGATAGCGGACTATCGGGTGCTGCATCTGTTGTCAGCGAATGGAAAAAACTTGGAATTGGCGGAGTGCATTTTGAACCGACTGTTACAAAAAAACAGATATCAAGCTTCATGCGTTTCCTCAGCAAGACCAAGCCGAATGAAGATAACCTTGAATCTTTGTCCGACGCTCTCAAACAACATGGCCTTGACAATGTAACTCTGCTCGCTGCTCGTGATGAAGGGGCTGGTGGTGCCTCACTCGATGAAGAGACCCGCAAGATGTTTCGCAAGATGGCTCGTAAGACATTCTTCCAGGCGATGGACACGGTGCAGGAAGTTGTCGTCAATACAATGCATGACCGCGATATAAATATATCCAGAACGAAAAGAGTTGTTCATTCATTGATCGATCAAATTACGCGCGATGAATCCTCAATGCTCGAGCTTGCCGCTATCAGAGATTTTGATGACTACACATACGCACATTCAACCAATGTCTCGGTGTATGCTCTGACGTTAGGAGTCAGACTCGGATTGGATAGAGCCCGTCTTTCGCAACTTGGATTCACAGCCCTCTTTCATGATATTGGTAAAGTAAGATTACCGAAAGATCTTATTTCCAAACCGGATGCTTTCGATGAAGATGACTGGATACAGATGCAAAGCCATCCAACTCTTGGCGCTAAAACAATTCTACGAAATATGAAACTCGATATTCATGTTGCCAGAGCTGCGCGTGGAGCTTTTGAACATCATATAAATTCCGACTTTACAGGTTATCCGTATTTGCATTATAAGAAACGCGAACCAACCCTCTTCTCAAAAATAATATCAATTGTTGATTCATTTGATGCTCTCACTTCTGGACGCGTATATCTGAAAAAGTCTCTGACTCCGGATGTTGTTTTCAAAAAATTACGTTACCAGATGAGCATCAAGTTTGATCCATTCCTTTTAAAACTCTTCAATGACATAATTGGAATCTATCCGGCTGGTTCATTAGTGCTGCTTACGACCGATGAAATCGCATTGGTCTTAACCAACAACGATATCGATAAATCATGTCCTTACGTAAAAATTGTTGGCAATCGAGAAGGCCTGCTTAAAACACCTCTATGGGTTGATCTAACTCAGCCGGAACACTCCGAACGAAAAATCGTCAGGCAGGTAGAGCCAGAACGGTACGGTCTTGATATTAAAGATTTTGTACTGAAAGATTAAAACCTGAAAGCTATTTGCACCATGCCCCCACCATTATCGTCGGGGCCAGCTTCAAAAGAAAAGTTTGCGATTCGAAAATCAATCGGTGAACCAGAGAGGTGTGCATCGACGTACGCATCAAACATTGAAATAAAAATTGTAATTCCTGCATACCAGTAATTCTTGTTTCTGTTCTCACGAGCTATTTCATATTCCGTATAAAAGCTCCGTCGGACGTTCAAGTCAGTCGAGCTTTTCCAATTATTGTATGCGTTCGATGCATCACTGCCATGTTTAATTGCTTCTGATATAAATCTGCTCTCAAGTACAATTATAACGGCAGCCTTTAAGTATTTCTTATTTCCGATCTGTCCCCATCCAGGAACAAAAAGAGATTTAAACAATGCTTTTGTTGGTTGCTGCGTGAGATGCTCTTCCAAATTTACAGGATTTGTCACTTTTATCGCAGTAGGTTTTTCACCGATAGGTTGATAAAGAATAGTATCAACTTTTATGACCTGAGGAACAATTATCGAGTCACCCGGTTTGACTACATCTATGGGGTCAACCTGAATGATCGAGTCACCCGGATCAGTTGAGTCAATCTGAGCAAACGCATCAACTCCCGAGCAGCTAAGAATAAGAATTATAAGAAACGTAAGTAAGCGCATCTCTCAACAGAATACTTTTACCTGCTGTTTTCCAATTTCAATCTCAAGCAGATTAGTTGGAAGTTCAATTAGTTCGCCATCAAGATAGATCATCCGTCCCTGGGTCGGCTGGCAGGTTATCATCCGGCCACGGTACAGTCTGATCTCACTTCCATAGAGATACTTTCCCTTACGCATTAAACGTGTGAACGAGCCAAATTCTCCAGCACAATCGCCTCGATCAAAAATAACTTCCGCCTGTTGGTCATCGACCACCGATGCGGGCGAGATCTTGATACCGGAAGAATAAGCGAGTAAATTGATATTGAACATCATCGGAGAGACTTCAAACCGAAAGGCATCAACTTTCAGAATCAATTCCTTAGCAGGTACTTCTGCGGCAGCTTTTCCACCCAATTGAGACCAGCTGAAGCCAAACCTTGGAACCTTGCCCGAATTTAACATCCCTGACAAAACAGGAATAAATCCGAGCCCGAGAGAGCCAAAAAAGGGTTGATTGCCAGCTAATCCAGAGTCGATTTTTTTCTCTTTACCGCCCAAAATCCGGCTAATAGCACTATTTACGTCAAGCTCTCCATGCAGAGATTTTGCAATATTATTAAATAGGCCACTTGGAAGAATCCCAATTGGCAAATCAGCTTTCATAGCAGCTCTTGCCACCAAATTGAACGTGCCATCTCCACCACAGGCTATCAACGCAGTAATCGGCCCTCGCCGACTTATCGACTGAGCGACATACCGCCCTTTGTGGCGTTCTCCTACTGCCTGTTCTGCCTCTTTTGCCATGCGAGCGGCAGAATTCTGCTCTACTATTGTATATCGAGCGCCCTTATTCCGAATTGCACTCACCAGAGCAGATACATCTTCACTGTTGTAGTTGGCTGCTTCCCGATTGACAAAAAGACAATAATGCTGATGTCGGCCTGTTGGCACTTTTTTGCGTGGCTGTTTCATATTAAGCATGAATTTACTATACAAAGACCCGATAAACACGAACAATCTTTCGATTTGGCGTAATAATATCTGCTTTCTAAATTTTATAAAACTTGAAGCAGAATTAAGTCGAGCTTATAATCTGTCATGCTTATAAATTATTTAAGAATCCTAAGACCAACCCAGTGGATCAAGAACGGCGTTGTGCTGGCCGCTCTAATATTTTCCGGCGAAGTAAACAAGCCGGGTTCTCTTATTACAGCTTTAATGGCGGTTTTTATTTTCTGCCTGCTTTCTTCCGCTATTTATCTTTTAAATGATATAATTGACCGCAAAAAAGACTGCCTTCACCCCCTAAAAAAAGAACGACCAATTGCTGCCGGACAAGTCAGTGTTATCCAAGCATCAATTATCGCAGTCATTTTCATGATAGTTGGAACAGGCTTCGCGTATCGCATTAGTGCAGAATTCTGTTATGTTGCAATAGCATTTCTAATTTTGAATATAAGCTACAGCCTGTTTTTGAAAAATTTAGTTCTTATCGATGTCATGACAATTGCCGGTTCCTTTGTACTGCGAGCCTATGCCGGTGCGGTTGCTATCGATGTTACCGCTTCGAAATGGATGTTAATCAACACCCTCCTGCTTGCTCTCTTTCTTGGTTTTGGAAAACGTCGGCACGAACTTGTACTGCTCGATGAAAAAGCAAACGAACATCGTTCTTCATTAGAACGTTACTCTCCGTATCTGCTTGATCAATGTATCGGTATAACGACTGCCTCGGTGGTGGTCATGTATATGCTCTACAGTTTTTCAAGCGAAGTGTCAACCAAACTTGGGACAGAGAATTTGTTCTTAACAATTCCGTTCGTTGTCTATGGAGTTTTTAGATATTTGTATCTTATTCATAAAGAAGAAAAAGGTGGTTCGCCAACCCGAGTACTCTTAACGGATAAACCGATCATGATAACTGTTATCCTCTGGATGGCCACCGCAATAATTGTCCTCTACTACGTAAAATAAATATGTTACACAAATCAGCTATTTTTCTTTCTGCTCTATCGTTAATTCTAATTGCAGGATGTACCGAACAACCCGACAAAACTGAGACTCTACCTTCGACTGACATTTCCACAACGGCGTTCATCGCCAACGGCTTTTTGCCTGAAGCTTTTGGGAGAGTTAGTAAATCAAGAGAACCCAAAGTTTTGAATCAGAAGGAAGCACTCACATCGCTTGGACAATCAGCTGAATTATACGAATTGTATGGACTCATTGGTATAGTGGCAGAAACCTATACTTATACTGACATCGATATTTTCGTAGAGATTGCTCAATACGAAAATTCTCTGAGTGCGTATGGGCTGTACTCCTTTTTCAGACCTGACAGCATAGAAGCTGGAGGGCTCGGCTCAGAAGGCTACTTCCTGGGGAATTCAATGTATTTCTCTCAGCATCAATTTGTTATAACAATTTCATCGATGGATACAACACTAAATACACTTGATGGTATGGCAATGTTGGCGTTAATGATTTCTGCTAATATCGGTGATACAGGTTCAGTACCTGCGATGTATAACTCGTTCCCTGACACAAACCGAATTGTTCCATCAAACAAATTTCATCCAGAACGATTTATGGGTATTGCAAATCTTTCCGATGTTTTTAGTGCGAAGTATATGTTTGGTTCTGATTCGTTACGATTGTT
>JAUVAR010000081.1 GCA_030591625.1 Candidatus Zixiibacteriota bacterium | reverse complement strand
ATGTTTCGCGATGCTACTGACGCATTAGCGGCTCTCTTAACAATTATTGATACAGGTACATCGAAAGTACAGGTAGCAGGTTATGCTACTCCATCGGTTGAAATGGCGGTTGATCGAGCGGGGTATGAGTTAACAGAACATCATGGAGTCTCACCGTTTGCTGCCGATCAGAAGGCGGTTTCCAACGAAGAGCTTTCATCCAATGATATTATCTATGTTGCCAATCCGAGTCGCACAACCGGCGCAGCCTTTACACTTGAAGAGTTGCGAACATTCAGTCAGTCTATACCGGATGGTTTATTAGTTGTTGATGAACACTATCATGAATTTTTGGGCACTTCGGCAGTTGATCTTATAGGTGATCATTCGAATGTATCAATCCTTCGTTCATTCACCGCCGGATTTTCAATCGGTTCAGAGTCTGGCTTTGTGGTTGGTTCTAAAAATTTGATAGATAGCCTTCGCGGAGAACATAGCTGGCAAAGAATGTCAGTACCGTTAACGAAAATTATTACAACAATGCTGGCCAGTGATGCGGTCCAGACTCAACGTCTGCAGATGATCTACGATGAATCGATAAGACTTTCGAGCGCAATGACCGCTAAGGGTATTCAGGTAAGACTTGCTCCCTCAGATTTTCTGATGTTCCGTGTCGCCGATCCGGCTCGTGTTTGTAATCACTTTGCATCGAATAAAGTAGAAATTGAGAATATGCATGGTGTTCCCGGACTGGGAAATTATTTGCGATACACAATCCAGTCTCCATTGTCCAACGATCAGTTCTTAAATGCTCTTGCAACAACTCCGAAAGAGAGTCTCAAAATCAAGGCACTCGACAAACGACCAATTAAATTGCTGCGCAGATCTGAGTTTGAAGTTGGAAAGACAAAAACTGCTTCGGATGAGACAGAATCAGTAATGGCGGTTGAAACTGTGGTGACAGTGTAAAGTCAGGCAGAATTGCCTCTTGATTAGGACATTATGAGCCTGAAAATTGAACAATGGCTCTATCCCGATCAGGATCAATAATATATGAAGACCCCAACAGCCCATATCCCAATGACTGGTGATTCCTTTAATTCTCCGGCTAAAGAGACTAATATTAGTTCCGATATTAACTTAAAGGATGACTGCACGGGAAGTAGATTTCCCGGGCATCAACCTGATCTTCAATCGGTCGAATTATCAGGGTCGCTATTATCTAATGGTAATCCGAAAGATTCTGAAGGGGTTAACGAGTTTGGGGCAATAAGCTTTGAGCCGGGGATGACGGGCAGTATCAGGGGTGATATGAGAAAATATTTACGCAAGCTACTAATGGCAAGTGCCGGGCAGATCGGTATGTCTGCAGTTTCGGCCGGGGCTTTATATCTGGCAATTCAGTTTTCAATAGGAATTTTTGAATCAGTCTGGCAGGTTTTTGCAGCTTTAGGAGTTGTTCGCCTTTGGTATTTTCTCACTCGGGGACGAGCTCCAGTTCTGGCTAAATATAGAATTAGAAAACAGATTTGGTGGGTAATTTCAGATGAACTGCAAATTGCGGTTGCTCTTATAGCTATCTGCTTTGTCCTATCATGGCCGTTTACTATTAGTACTTGTGCTATCTTTATAGGTTTAAATTTAATAGCTGAGTTGGCTATGCTTGTATATTCAAGGTTTGTTACCAGATCACTTGCAGAAGATACAAGAAAATCGGGCAGCAATGAGTTGGCACGCAAAGCTATTATCCTTGGAACAGGAAGCCACGCTCGTTTAGTAGCAGATAAAATTGTAAACTCACCTGAGCTTGATACAAAGGTTGTAGGCTTCTTTGACTACCGACGAAAAGGTATGTGGAGGTACCGAGATATTCCGCTTCTTGGACATCCAGATAAACTTGAATCGACAGTCTTGAATGGCCAGGTTGATGCTATTTTTGTGGCAGTAGAACCGCATGATATTACTAATTCACGCGAACTGTTTTATTCGGCAGAGAGTATGGGTGTGCCGGTATTTGTAATACCAAATGTTTACTACCCTCAGGTTTCGAAAATCAGACCAGCCTTTGTTAATGGTATGCCGGCAATGGAATATCGTTCGGCTCCGGCTAATTCGTTATCACTCTTTGTTAAGAATGCGATTGATCGAATTGGTGCCTTTTGTGGTTTGATTCTCATTTCGCCGATATTGGCTACCGCAGCTATTGCTGTTAAGTTTGGAAGCAAAGGACCAACGCTCTTTAAGCAGGAACGATCAGGCATCAATGGACGCAGGTTTAATCTCTACAAATTCCGAACGATGTGTGATGATGCAGAAGAGAAAAAAGAATCACTATCGGCTCAAAATGAAATGTCAGGACCTGTTTTTAAGATTAACAAAGATCCTCGTATTACAAAGACCGGACGTTTCTTAAGAAAATATTCAATTGATGAACTACCACAATTGATAAATGTACTGAAGGGTGAGATGTCGTTGGTTGGACCACGACCCCCACTACCTAAGGAAGTTAGCAAGTATAGTCCATGGCAACATCGCAGGCTTTCTGTAAAGCCGGGTGTAACCTGTTTATGGCAGGTGAATGGACGTAATGATATCGGTTTTGAGGATTGGATGAAACTCGATTTAGAATATATCGACAACTGGTCGTTATGGTTAGATACGAGAATCCTCTTCAAAACTATCCCGGCCGTACTGAAAGGTTCAGGCGTATAGGAAGAAAGTTTTTGTGTGGCCCCGAGGGGAGGCCATACAAATTGTTGCCAGGATGGTGACTACAATGAGAAGATTCACATTATTAATTTTTAGTTCTATCGTGACAGCCGGCACCCTGTCGGCCTCTTCTCTTTTCCTTCCAACCGGCCAACCGGAATTCGATTTTATCTACGACCGTCTCGAACGAACAGAAACTTTCTCATCAGACAGATTCGACTATCAGCTTTGGCCCTATTCTTTTGGTTCTATATCTCAGGCCGGACCATTCCAGTCATGGCAAAAAAGTAATAACCGCACGCTTAATCTGTTTGCTTTTGTCTCCGAAGATTTCGGAGCAAAAGAAAATAAACGTTCAACAAGCTACGAACGATTCAGAGCTGGCATAACCGGAAGACCATCTGACAGGCTTTTCTTTTACTCAAATTTCATTCTTGATGAACAGCTTGCGGGCGATTCTTCATACTCAGGAAAAGAATGGCGAGGCTTTGCCGGCAAGGTTGAAAACGCATTTGCGCGAATAGAGTTTGAGAATTTTGATTTAATGCTCGGACGGTTTGCATCGCCATGGGGAATTCGTCGCTCGTTTATCTTTTCTTCTGATCGGCCGCTTGATGGTTTTTCGTATCGTTATCGTTGGGGGAAACTGACATTATCGTATAGACTGGCTCGACTTGATGCTCTCTCGCCCGAGATCGATTCAGTTAGTCAAATTGAAAACAGATATTACGCCGCGCATCGTCTTGATCTTCATCTTAGCAATAAATTGCGAGTTGGCTTGTTTGAAACAGTTCTCTTTGGTGGAGCAGGACGACAGATCGACCTGTACTATCTCAATCCGATTTTGTTCTATCATGGTGCGCAGCTAAATGATGGCAGCAACGATAATACGGCTGTCGGTTTTGACTTCACCTACAAACCAAAAGTCGGCTGGAAAATTTATGGTCAGCTTATGATTGATGATTTACAGATTGATCGTGAAATTCAGGGTGATCAGGAACCGGATGAATACGCTTTATTGGGCGGTATCTATTTGAGCGATTTATGGCAGGGGCTTGATTTTCAAGCAGAATATTCGCGCGTTACAAATCGTACGTTTAATCAAATGCTTTTGCGGAATAGATATCTCTTTGATAATAAGTTGATCGGTTCAGCTCTTGAAAACGACTATGACCTGACCGAGCTTTCGATTAAAAAATGGTTCTCAAATCAAACTCTTGTCGTTGGAAATTTTTCTTATTACCGCAAAGGAGAAGGTTCAATTCACGACGAATGGACTCAGCCCTGGACAGAAATAGTTGGCGACTATTCTGAGCCATTTCCTACCGGTAATGTCAAGCATACAACAACTGTTAGCCTTCAACTCAAGACGTTCATAAATACGTTTGGTTATCTCGACTGTGAGGCCGGTTCCCTTTGGATCGGTGGGCAGAGTCAGCTGTTTGTGAATTTCCGGCTATCGGCCTTCCTGCTTGAATCGCTCTCTATCAATTAATCGATTCCAGCTCAAACGAATCGCAACTTTTTACTCCACCTACTGTTATACCGAAGAACTGTTTCCGGCTTCTGAGCTGGATTGATACATTTACCCCGGGATTAGTGTAGGATGGTACGAATGCGTAAACTGACTGAAATATTCTTAATCGTTATCTTATTCATGAATATTTCCTGCTCGGCTCAAGAGGAATCAAAGATGAATAGCACAACTGAAACCGAACATAAATATACAAATCATCTTATCGATGAAAATTCTCCCTACCTTCTATCGCATGCCCACAATCCAGTTGATTGGTACCCGTGGGGCGAGGAAGCAATCGCTCGTGCACGAGAACTGAATCGTCCAATTTTTCTCTCGATAGGTTATGCTGCCTGTCACTGGTGTCATGTGATGGAACGTGAATCATTTGAGAATGAAACAATAGCCGCACTGATGAACAAAGATTATATCTGCATCAAAGTAGATAGAGAACAGCGTCCTGATATTGATGAAATCTATATGGCGTTTACAACAATCATGACCGGTTCGGGCGGATGGCCGATGTCGGTCTTTTTGACTCCCGACTTAAAGCCGTTTTACGCCGGCACCTACTTTCCACCCGAGGATAAATATGGTCGTCCCGGTTTCAGTAAAATTTTAACTGAGATAGCGAGAGCGTACAAAGAAGATCATGAGAAAATCGTTAGTTCATCTGCTGAGATATTTGCCGAAGTAAGCCGACGCATACAAAGCACAACGACCGAACAGGCTATTGCACCAAACGCTGTCGCTCTTGGAGCCGGTCAGTTGATGAGAAATTTTGATCAGGCTAATGGTGGTTTTGGGTCATCCCCTAAATTTCCACATGCGCTTGAGCTTTCACTTTTTATGCGACACTATAAAAACTCGGGTGATAAATCATATCTTGCAGCTGCGCAAAAAGCAATTGACGCTATGGCCGACGGTGGTATTTTTGATCATGTCGGTGGTGGGTTCGCACGCTACTCAACCGACGAACGATGGCTTGTCCCACATTTTGAAAAGATGCTCTACGACAATTCTCTACTGGTTCAAACCTATGCCGATGCGTACCAGATTACCGGCAACGAAGCGTATAAAGATATTATAAGACGTACTCTTGATTTTATGCTGCGTGAGATGCTTGATGAATCAGGTGGGTTTTATTCTGCTCTTGATGCCGACTCCGAGGGGGAAGAGGGTAAATTCTATGTTTGGTCAAGGAGTGAAATTATCTCACCGTTGGGAGATGATGCGGGTGAGTTTATAAAATACTACAACGTCACAATGGTTGGAAATTTTGAGGGACACAATATCCTCAATATTACAAACCAATCTAAAAAAGTGCGACATGATTCGAAGCGACCGGATTTTGATAGTTATCTTGAGAGTTGCAGAGAACGCCTTCTTGTAGAACGTGCCAAACGTATTCGTCCTCTTACCGACGACAAAATTCTCTCCTCATGGAACGGGCTCGCTTTGTCGGCTTTGTGTCGTGGTTATGAAATCACCAATGATGAAAAATATTTGAAAGTGGCCAGAGCGAACGCCGAATTTATTTCAAAGAAACTTTTTGTGGATGGTCGCCTAACGCATTCATACCGCGAGGGCAGGCACTCTGACGGTGAATTTTTGGAAGACTATTCTTTCTATCTAAACGGTCTGATCAATCTGTATCAAATAGATATAGCCAATGATAACTATCGCTGGATTGCTCTTGCCACACAGTTTGCAGATCGTGCCTTGGAATTGTTTTTGGATCAGTCCGGAGAATTGTATCTTCGTGAGGCAGGCTTGGCTGATTTGATTATCCGTCCGAGAGAAATCTCCGATGGTGCGATACCGTCACCGGGCAATATGCTGATTTGGGGACTGGTTAGACTGGGGCGATTGACAGGTGAACAAAAATATGACAAAGCATCAGAAAATGCACTCAGGGCAGTTTCGGGTATGATAAACCGCTCACCTTCAAGCATGGCCTCGGCACTATTCGCCGTCGATTATAATTTTGGCGATAAGCTTGAGGCTGTCATTGTTGGAGATGGAACTAATCGAAGTTTGATGATCAAAAGTATTCGATCAAAATATTTTCCGAATCTTCTTTTGGCAGTAAGCAATGACGGCAAATCAAAACTACCTGTTTTTGAGGGGCGCACAAGCTCCGACGGAAACGCAACTGCTTTCCTATGCCGTAACTCGGTCTGTAGCTTGCCGGTATCAACAATGGCAGAGTTTGAAACTCAATTACAATCGCTCCAATAAGATTTAATCTGAGAACTGGACTATTCTTTCCAGGCAGGTTACTATACGTTTTGAATGCATTAAGAGCCTGTAGATTATGACATTGGAAAGGATTTTAATATGATTGAAGCAAGCATGAAATGGGCCGGCGGATTGAAGTTCGAGGGTGTTTCGGGTTTTGGACATAAGATAAGTACTGACGCATCCAAGGCGGGTGGTGGCAATGAAGATGGATACAAACCGACCGAGCTGGTGCTCTACGGTTTGGCCGGGTGTGCCGGAATTGATGTTGTCAATATCCTTAAAAAACAACGGCAGGAGTTGAAATCTCTCAGGATCGAAATAAGGGCACACCATAATGATGAATATCCAAAACCGTTTCACACGGTTGAAGTGAAATTTATCGCAACAAGCAATAACCTCGACCCGAATAAACTCGCCAAAGCGATTGAGCTCTCGGAAGCTAAATACTGCATGGTTTCACAGACTATTCAGAATGAGGCAAAAGTAATTACATCGTACGAAATAACCGAAGAATAATTGAATCATTCCGGCCTTTTGGTAGTTATATAGTGAAACAAATAGTCAAAATATTGAAAGTAATAAAATGAATAATGAGATAGCTTACGAACTGAAGTCAGACAAGTCGTTTGATGAAGTAGTAGCAAATATTGAAAGACTTGCTCCGGAGAATAATTTTCGAGTACTGGCGGTGCACGATGTCCAGGGAACATTGGCGGAAAAAGGATTCGAACGCGGACCTCTAAAGATCATTGAAATTTGCAACGCCGGATTTGCCGACAAAGCGCTCAAAGCAGATATTAATGTATCACTGTTTATGCCCTGTCGTTTTTCTGTTACCGTAGTTGATGGTCAGACGATTGCCAAGTTGTCCCCTCCTACATTAATAGCTTCATTCTTGCCCGACTCAGGACTTGAGGAACTGGCTCAGGAAGTTGAAGATACTCTCAAAAAAGTTATGCAGGAAGCAGTTTAGGCTAATAGAATGACTTTGAATAAACGAACAAGAGTTCTTGCATATATCGCCTTAGGCTCTATCTTTGGGTTTGCGATCTCGGTATTGTATTCCGAGTTTGGATCAACTTGACAGATTGCTTGCTCACCACTGCTGATGAGTGCAGTAGGTGGAGCATTTGGGGCGGTCATGTCCCAGTCGTCATAAGGAAATTTTAGATGCCGATTTTTGAATATAAATGTAATGAGTGTGGAAAAGAGTTCGAAGAGCTTGTTTTTGGCAACGACTCCCAGATAAAATGCCCGGATTGTAAATCCAGCAAGACGAGCAAAATGTTATCGGTCTTTTCTGCGTCGGTGCAGTCATCATCGGGTGGCGGCGGGTTGCCTTGTGGTCAAGGTGACTGTAGTTCGGGTGGGTTTACCTGAGGAAAATAATTTTATCCGCGGTCGCGGTATCGGAATAAAAATGAAAACTATCTCATCATTGATTATCATTATTGCAGCTCTTCTTATTGTTACCGGCTGTTCAGAAAAGAAACTCGAACCTGTAGATGTCAACTGGACCGAATGGAAAGAGATCGAAGCTACATTTCCCCTGGGTGGAAGCAAGCCGATATTTCTATATATCAGCCAGAACGCCTGCCAGTGGTGTGATCAGATGGACAGCACAATTTTTGTTCGTCCCGAAATCGCACATCATTTGAACAATGAATACATTAATATAAACATCAATGTTGATGAAGACCTGCCGGTGACGATTGGCGGCAAAGTTTTTAATTATCAGGAGCTGTTCAATCTATTGAGTATGCGCGAAATACCTGCTTACTACTTTTTTGATACAACCGGACTTCCTATCGGTGTGCTAAACTCGGCTATGCATGTGAACACATTCAAAAGACTATTGATCTATGTGAAGAACAGACATTTCGGTCGAACCAGATGGGAAGATTTCATGAAACTCCCCGAAGCTGAGATAGATACGATCTGGGGAATTTTCTAACGACGTTTACGTGCCACGACACAAATTCTGTTGGTTTCTTTGTCGGCCTCTCGGAATGTAAAACATTTGTAGAAGCCATCAATTTGAAAACCAGCTTCACGTAGCATGCGCCTGATTGAACTATTCGTATAACCATACTCAATATGCAGTTCATCAAAACGTTTCCAACTAAGACCTGACTTTACAAAATGAGTCGTTTTCAAACGGGCCATTTTCTTGCTTGGGTAATACTTGCTGCGCCAAATCCAGGCATGATCAGATTGAGCATCACCAAAAACATCGGAACCCCATAAAGTTTTCAAGGCAAGCGCAGTGTTCATATCGAAGATAAAATAACCACCCTCGCGCAAGTGATGACTAACAGATTTGAACGACCCCTGCAATTTACGTTCGCTTGACAAATAATTAAGAGAATCAAAATAACAGGTTATGAGATCGAAGGAAGCAAGCTGCCGGCTCGAACTACGGGATGTTATCTTAAATGACGGCAGGCTCTGGTTGATAAGCCGGACATTTTTCCCCCGCAATTTTTCACGGGCCACACTCAGCATCTTCCTGCTTTGATCGAGGCCTGTTACATTCATACCATGGCCCTCAAATATCTTGAGGGCAGCACCGGTACCACAGCAGATATCAAGAACATCGGTTGCTTCGATATTGAATTTATTCATTATCTCATTAGTGTATTCGACCATATTTATCGAATGGCGGTCATGACCAATTTTGTCGTAAAAGGCGGCGAATTTGTTGTATGGTTTCATAATTCCTCTATTTCGAATAACTCAAAATATAACACCCAATCCCTTTTTGTTGACATTGGGGCTGAATAACGATTTCAATAACATTGATTTCTATTGAATAATCTTAGCTTTTGCAAGTATTATTGTTGAGACCCGAGAGTGTTGTTCCGGGCGAAAGGAGTTGCAATGTCAACTATGTTTTGGATATGGATGGCTGTTGGGCTAATAGCTATAATCATAGAAATAGTTACACCTACTATGGTAATAATATCATTTGCGGTTGGGGCTGGAGCTGCCGGCACCTACGGACAGTTCTATCCGACAGAGTATGCTATGCAGACAGGTATATTCTTAGTTGTGTCACTTATTCTGTTACCATTTATGCGCAAGCTTGCATCAAAGATTACAAAAGATGCCCCTCAGACGTCAAATGTTGATCGCATGATCGGCCAGACTGCCATTGTTACAAAAGCAATTGATCCCGATAGGGGTGGTCATGTTCGTTTTGAAGGTGAAGTTTGGGCAGCCGACGCACAGGTACCACTAGCGGAAAACAGTAAAGTCAAAATTCTTTCAATTACCGGTACACGGGTTAAAGT
>JAUVAR010000037.1 GCA_030591625.1 Candidatus Zixiibacteriota bacterium | reverse complement strand
GCTCTTTATTCCCTGTAGATCCAGTCCCAAATAAACGACCGGTTAGTTTTATCCCCCATGAAATCATCGTCAGGGTCAGGGTCAGCATCAGAACAAGTGGCAACATCGGAATAAGTAATATCCCGACTATTGTAATCACTATGAGAGTCAGCCAAATTGGTGAAACTACTAATGTTAACAACCCAACCAGGAATGATCTAAACTGATATCGGCTGATACAAAGATGTGTGTTTCTGACTCTTTTTGGCATTATCAATACAAGCAGAAAACCAGCAATCAAGAAAAAGAGTGTGAACGAACCGACCACGAATAATCCGTTAGCCGAAAAATTTTCAGTAAACTCTTCAAGGGGAAGATCTAAGGGGTCACTAATAAATTGCTCACCAAGAACACGTCCACCATCACGAACTATTATTTCCGGTGCCTGAATATCTCCGTCAACCTGCCCGGACTCCGCAATAACAACAAGCCCATTTCTTGAGCGTACCGAGCCTTTCACCCATCCCTTAACAGTAATCTTTCCATTGGCAGTTATATTTCCATCAACAAACTGATCCCATTTGACAAGAATTTTCTGCTCATATCCACCGGGGGTTTTTTCTTCAACACATCTTTCTTCAACAGGCAGGATCATATCAGATGATTTATTTCTATCGTACCATCTGGTATCATCCTCTCTTAAATAAAATGTTGCCTCCGAAAAATGATACTCCCATTCGTTGCCGAGTGAATCAAGCGCAACAATCCCCTTGTCGGATAGTCTGATCTCGACAAAGACAGTATCAGACGCAGCCGTACCTAATTCATTGTGTTCAATCTGAGAGTAAGCACCACCTGTCGAAACAACGGCGATAAATAAAAACAGAACTAAGGTTTTAACTAATGAGCGGATCATACTCCATCTACATCCTATGCAGGAGTCGCCTGTTAAACAGGATTATCCTGTTAAACAGGATTAGTCGATTAAAATTGAGCTACTGTTACATCACCTGAAACAGAACTTATTGTCACCTTGATACCACCATAGCCAAATTCACCAAAAATCTGGCTGCGGGACATCGATTTAATAGCTATAGGAATCTCCGTCTTGATTTCACCCGATTCTGTCCTGATATCAAGTTCACCTGAGGATGATTCCGGTATTGTCAAAACTATATTTCCACTCTCACTAAAGACCCAAAAATCTTTGGAGCTCTCAAGATTCGTCTGAATTTCAACCCGACTTGTATTGGTGGTCAAATCGATTGAACCACGATCCTGTAAAAGATTGATATCGGCCGAAGATGATCGCAGGCGTATATTACCTTCAATCCACTTGAGTGTTATCTCACCACGAGGCTGTCGAATATCAATATTTCCAAAAATAAGTTCACCTTCAGTTTTACCCGATAAGTTCTCGATACTAACATCACCTTCAATACTCGAAACAACTATATCTGATGCAGAACTGCGAATTGTAACAGCTCCACGCACATGACTAATATCAATATCACCTCGCACGTTGGTCACAACAAGGTTGCAATAATCTGGGAGTGAAATCTTCCAGTCTATTTCTCCATACGAGTCATCACCACTTTTGCCGAAAAGTTTCTGCCAAAAAGAACGACCCCGGTTTCGCATTTTCAAATAGTTCGCAACAACCGTTACGACGTCACCCGACTCACGAGTTTTTATTTCGACATGCCCCTGGACAACTTCGGCCTCGTCCATACTTACTGCGTTCACTCGCTTAGTGGCAGAAATAATTATCTGATCAAGATCGTGCCCTATAACAATAAGATTCCCTTCGAGATAGGTCAGATCAAGAGTGACTTCACCGTCTGGCTCGATAATACGATGATAGTCAAACGAATATTCCTTGGCCAAAAGGCCAGAAGCTGTAAAAAGCAGAATGATAACTGCTGCAAAAATTGTAATAACACGCAATTTAATAATCCTCGGTCAGCGAATATGCTTCAGTTTTTTCTTCAACAATTCTCTGGCACGGAAAATCCGTGCCTTAACCGTTCCAACCGGTATGCTTAATAAATCGGCTATTTCCTCGTATGATTTATCATCTGTATGCCTGTAAATGATAACCTGACGATATTTTTCTGGAAGTGACGTTATAGCCTCTTCAATGCTAAACCGTTTTTCCTTACGCTCCAAGTCAAGTCCAGGATGAAAAGAATAGTCAGGAACTTCAATTTCGACCTCGCCATCTTTCGTTTCTATAGGCCTATCAAGAGAAAGTGCCTTAATTCGACGTTTTCTCAGGTGATCTATCGAAGTATTGGCTGCTATCTTATAAAGCCATGTCGAAAAACGATATTCAGACCGGTAAGATGCAAGCGAGGAGAAAGCTTTCATAAACGTTTCCTGTACCAGTTCTGCAGAAATATCATCATTACGAATCATCCGATTAATGATATGAAAGACCGACGGGCGGTGTTTCTTCACCAAATATTCGTAAGCTTTCTGATCTCCGGAAAGAGCTTCTGCAATTTTTTGTCTTTCAAGTTCTGGCACGTAAGTCCTTCGTTATGTTACGCTTTCAATGGTTGCTTGTTTCACAGCACAGGTTAATTAAGATAATAATACCCCTCTCACTTAACAAGCAGAACCATTATCCAGTTATCTGTAAGCCTAATTGGCTTAACTATTGATATATCCCTGTCGGTAACATCGTTCGGGGTCAGTTCCTCTTAAATCGATACCATGTTCCAGTACTGACTTTAAATTAGTCAGGAAAAAAACCCAGCCACTAATACAACCCATGTGCATTTCAACACGAGTTTTTGGGTCAGTCTTCATATTGTATTGGTGAAGCTCACAAATAGAACCCGTCCCATTCTTGCGAATCGAGACTTTCAGTTCCTCACCTTTGGCTCCGAATGGAATTATCAAACTATATGGCTTCCTTGCAGCAATTACTTTTGCTTCCAACTTATCCCCACCCAACCATTCCAAATACAGCCTGCCGCCCTTCTTCGGAACAATTTCAGCCGTTACGGGAAACCAACTCATAAGGCTTTCTGCATCGGTCCAGGCTTCATACACCTTTTCTGGTTTGACTTCAATTTCGATCTTGAGCTTGAACTGTGTCCAATCATACTTGTTCTTTGCCATAATATACAGACCTCTGATTATTTTTCTTCTTACTTAATGAGTACTGCAATTGAAAAGATCAAGTTTTATACAATCAGCATACACTCTATCTCTTTTTTGGCTCAAACTCTCCATTGAAATGAGATATAGCCGTTATAAAGAGGTAAGGTGAGATAAACAATGACTATTTACGACTACCCGGAATACTACGAAGCAGCATTCTCGTTTAGAGATATTCAGGCTGAAGCTATGTTTATTGATCAGTGTATCAAAAAGTACTCTGATATTCCGGTAAAATCTGTTTTTGAAGTCGCCTGTGGCTCAGCACCACATGCTAAAGAGCTGGTATCAAAAGGTTATGAGTATGTCGGGCTTGATATTAACCGTAATATGCTTGACCATGCAATGTATCAAAACAAGAATTTGAATCCGGCTCCAAAACTAATTGAAGCCGATATGTCAAATTTCCGTCTTGAGCAGAAGATTGATTTTGCTTATGTCATGCTTGGCTCACTTTATCTCGATTCCCAAAAAGGTATGTCAGCACATTTTGATTCGCTCTCACGTTCACTTAAAACAGGTGGGCTCTATTTTCTCGATTGGTGCATTCAATTTGCAGATCCCATGGCTCCCGATGCCCGCAATACTGTCTTTAATGAAGCCAACGGAATCAACGTCGAATCAAAATTCAATATCCGCCTGATAGACCCTGCAGAACAGATGTACGAAGAAATCTGGACAGTCAAGATTAATGACAATGGCCGTCACAAGAAATTTGAAATGATTGAAAGAAATCGCGCTATTTTTCCGCAGGAGTTTCTCCTCTTCATAGAAAATAGAACTGACTTTGAGTTTGTCGGATGGTGGCGAGATTGGGATTTCAATCAACCGATCACCGGCAATTCGGCTATTGCCCGCCCCATAGCTCTTATCAAGAAAATCTGATATAACTTTTCAAAATACTATCAAGCAAAAAAATAGCCCCTGCAAAGGGGCTTATTTTAATTCTGAAACCAATTAATATGTTCAACTTGATTTAACTTCGTCGAAAGTTTCTTCGATCGGTTCCTGACTATGAAGTAACCACATTAAACCTTTATTCTCCCAATCAGGCTCAGACGAAGAATCAATATAACGCTCACCAGCAAAAATACCTGTCTGGCCAGCAATAGCTTTAAATTGCATCGTAATTACAGGAGAGCTAAGAATAACAACCGATCTGAGCATTCCCTTATTACGAGAAGCGACCTGACCTTCACCAAGAAGCTCCTGACATTCTTTGTCGAGTGGTATCAACGATCGCATATCTACGAAAACTGAGAAGCCTTCATCTAAATGCTCTAAGGCATTCTTCATTTCCAATACCCACTTGGCGACTTCATCCCGGTCAGGAGCACCACCAAAAGTTAATTTTAGACCGTAAGGTTTCTTCTCAATACTGTACATTACTTTTTTCCAGTTGCTGACATTATTATAGAGGTCATTGAAATTATTCAATACACTACTAGTTCTATCGGCACACCAAAGAATATTCTTCATCTACTTATATTACTCGGATAAAAAAAGGTCGATGCAAAGCACCGACCCAGTAATTCTACTAATATTTATCTCTTTTTATTCAGTAGTCTTAATATTCTCAAGCATTGCAGCCAAACCACCGGTCATCATAGCAGCTGTCTTGTCCGGTCCAGTAAGCTTAAAAAACACTGATCCTTGTGGTCCTTCAACCACAACACCAGTCATTCTATAGTTTGTCATTTCTTTTACAGGAGCCATTCCCATACCGCCAGATGCGTATGTACCTGTCACTTCAACAACATGAGATTTCATACCACTCAACTCAACTACCGATTCAACTGATTTCTCAAAAGAGTCACTACCATCAGGCTGAACAATCTGGCCAATCCAGCGATCAATATTAGCTCTGGTTGCCCCACCCTGGCCCTCACCAAAGTAGTAAACCGCAAGGGCAGCAGAATCAGAATCACCTTCAACTGGTCCAAAAGCATACTGCGCTTTTCTCATCCCACTCGGCCCAATATCATTCCAGCCAGACGGAGCCTGAAATGTCAAACCTGCAACTGTGTACCCCGTTCCAGAAAATTCAACTGTTGCAGCCTTAAAATGCGATCCAGATGCTGCAGAAGTAGAAGCAGCTTCCTTCTCAGAAGCTGTACAGCCAAACAACATGATTGCCATTACAGTCATTAAAACTAAAGAGAGTTTTGTTCTCATTTGAGACCTTTCTATTTTCTTGTCATAGTAATTAACCGTTTTATTTCACCGTTGGAAAATAAGCAGATTACTGACAAGTCAAAACCTTTTTTGTGAAGATTTGAACAAAAAAGAAGGCAACCAAACAATTGACCACCTTCAAATTAATTCTATATTTCAAGTTTATTTCTTGGTATAAATCGCATCCATTGTCATGATCCAGCTCTTACCACCATCGGCAGACTGTTCCATAGTCCAATTGTAACTAGTCTCGGTTTCATTAAATGTAGTCATACGGGCAAGTGTTGTCATCCCCTGGTATTTCTCTTCGCCAACCAACACAGTCTTGCCATCTTTGCGAAATCCGGAATAATAAGACTGCCTGCCACCGATATTATCAGCCCATGTCATCTGCCACTGTTCAGTTTCACGATCATATGACTGCATCAAACTACCCACAAATTCCATTCCCATAAATGGCATTTTATAGACACCTTGTATAATTGCTCCCCCACAAATCAGCTCATAGCTGCATGTTCCAGCATAATCGGTCCATTCATCAGATGTAATATCCATCTTTAGCTTTCCGACTGCATCCCATTCTCCAACTAAATATGTTATTTCATTCATCTGCTCAGGTGGACCCATTGCAGGCATCTCTTGAGCGCCTTTCTGTTCGGTACTATCTTGAGCCTGAACTGTGGCACCCAATAGTAGTAAAACCGAAAAACACCAAATCAGATTACGTAATTTCATAGTTCGCTTCCAATATTTGAGATTCTCTTATTGCCCGATGATTAAATAATATTTATGACCTATAGTATAGACTCCCACACACAGGCCGGTCAAGCCCAAAAATAACCCGCCTTCTCATAAAAGCTCTGATCCAGGACATATCTAATTCAGTATAATATCCGATGTAACCTTTTTACTCAGACTGTGTCTTAAGTACGATGATCAGAAACAGAGAACTATTCTGGAGACTGGTCGAACCGGAACACTCCCGGATCAGAGCTTTTTGTCGAAAACTGACCGGAAACCGTGACGACGGCGACGATCTCTACCAAGATGCCCTGATTCGAGCCTTAGAATCGTTTGGGAATCTAAAGGATGAACTAGCTTTCAAATCCTGGCTCTACCGTATTATTGTGAACATATTTAAAAACCGTGTTCGCAAACCATGGTATGGCCGAATTGTATCGCTCATCTCCTCAGATAACCAAAGTCTGCCAAGCGATAACCCAAGTGGCTGCTATACTGCGAGGCGACAACTCGATTCTGCATTAAAAACTCTCTCAGTGGCTGATCGCGCTCTTATTCTTCTTTTTGAAATAGAAGGATGGTCAATCCGCGAATTAGCCAAAACCTGGGAAAGTAGTGAAGGAGCTATAAAGGTGAGACTCTCAAGAGCAAGAGCTAAAATGAGAAACCATCTTGTCCGTTCGCTCTCCGCCAAAGACTCTGTTAGAAACCGTAAACCAAGCATGAACGAGGATAGTATATGCGTTGTGCCGAAGCCAGGCGCAGACTGAACCGACCTAACCGGTCAACCTCAGATCTGAGCACTGATAACGAACTGCAAAGCCACATTGAAGAATGCCGTGAATGTGCTCTTCATTATAAGACTGCGCAGGATCTTCAGACAGCCTTTCGGGATGCAAAACTGTCCGACGACGATGGAATAACATTCGAGCACCTAAAAACTCGAGTCAATGCCCGAGCCCGTCAAGTTCAACAACCAGGTTGGAGACTAATTAAGGTTATGTCCAAACTAAGAAAACAATTAGAAAAGAGCCCTCGTCTTTCGGTGTCAATCGCCTTGATCGTAATTGCCGTCGGCATCTCGACACTCGTACCATTCAAATATGATCGCACCATCGGTTACGAAGTAGCAGTTGCCGGAGTCGATAAAGAACTCGCCCTCGATGAACAAAAAATGAATGCATTCCTGATGAAATTAGGTGTTGAAGATGCTATCGTTGACGTCACCGGATGCGAAAAAACATGCGAAATTATTATTCGTGAATTAAAAAACCCTAACGATGCAGAACTGATTACTATCGCACTCCAAGAAATCGACGGCAATAAGTTGATCGAAATCAAAGCTGTCCCAGTTATTGAACTTGGTGCAGGAACATTGATCGACAGAGCACATAATACATTCATTGTTAAGCTCAATGAAGTTTTAGAAGGTAGTGCCCGCGAACATATCGTTGAAAAATTCGGCGAAGATTATCACACCTATATAAACCTCTATTTTACTGAAGAAGACAGTTGCAGTGGACCTATTCAATTTAACGTCCAAACAAAAATGGGTGAATGTGTTACTTTAGATAAGATCGGACCAGGGACCGACAATGATTTCGTGTTTGTATCTGAGAGCTGCCAGGGCGACACTATCAATATCTGTGAACTCATTAATTTGAATGAAGGTGATTTTGACCCAACTGACCTCAAACGGCTTGAAGCACTCGGATTCAAAGTACAAACATCAACAAATGAGAATGGTGATGTAGCAATAAAACTTGTGCGCATTGGTGAGAATACTGACGACCCCGCTGACACAGCAGCTAAGCAGGTTGATGGCTCAGATCTACCCGAAGGCTTTGAGCTATCACAGAATTATCCGAACCCATTTAATCCCACTACAACGATCTCATACTCAATAGCCGAACCAAGCCAGGTAACTATTGAACTGTTCAACATCAATGGACAAAAAGTCCGATCCTTAGTTGATTGCTTTGAATCAAGCGGAACACATTCTGTCGTCTGGGACAGTCGCAACAACGAAGGAGAGCAAGTATCTTCTGGGATATACTTCTACCGTCTGACAGCCGGAGATGTCACTGTATCCAAAAAGATGAATTTCTTAAAATAACAATCTTTGGCAATCAAGAAAAAGCCCGATCGAATTATCGACCGGGCTTTGTTGTTTGTTCTATTATATGAAATAGCTATCAACGATTGCTGTCGCTATTGCGGAATTTACGATACAACTTGCCGTAGAGCCTGTCACGATCATAGTCTGAATCAATAGATTCTATCACTTCTTCAAATGCATCTTGCACTTCGGCGTCATCATCAGAATACTTTATCAATAGTTTGACAAGCTCAGTCTTTTCATAATCTGAATCTATCCCTTCAACAGTTTCAAGAACCTCAATCATTTGATTATTCTCAAACGATGAACCTCGTACGATACCCATCAGCAGTCGCTTCTTTTCATAATCTGAATCTATTCGATCAACCTGATAGAGTAACATCGTTAATAGTTCCGGATTCTCACCCACACAATCTGTCCAGTCAAGAAGCAACTCTGTGCGTTCATAATCTGAATCCATTCCATCAGCCAACTTGATGATCTGCTCAAACGCCTCAGGTGAACTCGAACAATTGATCCGCTGAGCTTTCAAAATACGTGACAGCTCATAATCTGAATCAATATCACCGATTGAATTTAAAACCATCTCTTTAAGCTCAGGATCTTTTTGCGTATAATCCGCTAATTGAATTAGAAGTTCAGCTTTTTCATAATCAGATCCGATACGAACAGCAATCGAGAGAATAGTTTTCAATAAAGTGGCATCCAAATCATTGTCGAATGAAATCTCTGAGAGAACACGCCTTATCTCATAGTCGGACTCCATAGATATTATCGCATCAACATACGCTCTTCTCAAATCGTTGTCACCGTTCAATAGTGGTACCATATCCATAAGAAGCTCAGCCTTCTCATAGTCAGACTCTATCTCACCAGCTATCCTAAGAACAGCTATCACTAACTTGGGAGATGATTTCCTGCCAAAATCAATTGTTGAAAGTACCCGACGCGTTTCATAATCAGAATCCATCGAGCCGGCAGCATCTACATAAGCGTCAATGAGATCATCATTCATCTCTACGTTCTCTGCACCCGTGATCAATAATTCGGCCATCTCATAGTCAGATTCGATAATATGAGTGGCAGCCTCAAGCATCTTTGCCCATTCTTTTGAAGAAAGATCTTCATCTTCTATAAGATGATTAAAATAAATTCCTCTCACAAAATCAGATTCAATATCTTCAATCAGATCAAGCACACCATCAAGACCAGACTTGGCATAGATTCTCTCAACTCGCTGACCTGCACCCAAACCAGTCTTGTTGATCGCCTCTTCAATAACATCACCAAGCCACTCACGTGCATCATCGTCAAACTCTTCAGCATCACCATCTTCATAATAGTCGTAAGTAAGCTCACCTTTACGATTAGATTCAATTTCTATCTCACGTCTTACCCGTCTTGTTGTTTCTAAAATACCCAGGAAACCACCCTTGGTGATCGACACAATACTACGATCATCATCACCAATAATTATATCACCATCAGATGATACTTGAATGCGATGGCGGTCATTCGACCAATTTACATTGTATCCATTTTCGTTTTCCCAAATCGTTGTCCCTCTGAATCGTCCGAGATTCTTATCAGAATTCCAATCCAGACCAAAATCAGTATCAGTTAAATCAATCAGATCATCGTCATCAAGAATTGTCCCCGAAAATGTGTATCCTCGAAATGATCCATTACCCGAACTCGCACGTGGAGCGGTTGTCCAACTACTTGAAGAAGAAGACAGTGCTTGATTGTAAAGTTCTTCTGCTTGTTGAGCAGACTTGGCTTTTCTACTCGCTAAAGCACGATCCGATTCATAAGCACTGTATGCAGGAGGAGCTAATCTTGGAAGAGCATACTGACTAATTCTTGTCGATGCATCAGCTCTGCCTCTTGTATAACCATCGCTATAGTCTTTTCTCGCTGTTGTCCAAACTGTCCGATCCAACTGTTCCGTGAGCTCGTTCAATCTTGCCACTTCTTTAGCATAAGTCTGTGCACCAATGGTCTTCTCTCTACGCTGTTCAACCAATTGCGCAAGTGCTGTCGCCAACTCTCTCTGAGTGTCAAGCCTATCCTCCCTGAGATCGACCACACTATTAGAAGGAGCAACTGCGACGTAGCTATAACCAAGATTGCTACGATCAGAACGCCTTAGCATAGCCACCCGTTTGGTAAGCTCCGCCAATTCTTTAAGATATGTCCCGCTTGTTATCAAGCCTTCCTCTCTTAATTCAGCCAATCGCGACTTAGACTTGGAGAATTCCCGCAATTCGTCCGAATAATTATTCTTCGCTACATCAAAATAGTCATCTAAGTTTGTTGATCTCAAACGAGTCTTCGGCAACGCACGATTACGCTCATGTTCGGAAATATATTCTGTACGATTAGAATTACTATGGTCTGAATTTTTATCACTATCTTCAATCTCATTCCCAACTGCACCCACATACAAAGACAAATCAGAGAACGTCACCGCTCCAACCGGGAGACTTACCGATGGCAGGATATAACCAATTATAAGTGTCGCTATAATTGTTGAGACAGCAACAGTTCCAAACCTGGAAAGTGAAAACTTTGTCATATCATTACCTTTTCTGTTTAACAGTCTTGCAAACCGTTTGAATATCTGTTTGCGACTTTCCAATACACCCGGTATAAGTGATGTACCACTCGCCGAAGTCATCTGCGCCAACTTGGTCAAACAACGAGCGTACTCATTAACCTGTCCGGTCATCGCAATAACTCGATCATCACATGCAACTTCCCGTTCAAGATCAAGCTGACCGCTGATAAGATGAATCGCCGGATGAAAAAAGAAAACTGCTTCAACAACACGCTGTAAAAGTCGACTCCAATCGTCGTAACGCTGTAAGTGAGCAAGTTCATGAAGTATGATTGCACGAAATTCACCCCGAGATAATTTGTATCTTAATTTTTCAGGCATTAAAATCATCGGATATCCGAACCCGGCAGCCATTGGCACTTCAACATCGTCGGAGTAACCAACAGTTATTGCCTGTGAACCATTCCCTCGTACAAGCATTTTTGTGAACGAACTAATCTCTTCCGGGTCCGCAGGTGTTGCATCATTCTTTATCTCATTAACTCGTACAATTGAGAAACCAACTCTCACCAGCATTACCAAAGCAGTCACAAGCCACCCGACAAATAGTGTCAATACAAACAAACCACCTGCTACATTTTTCCAATCGCTCGTTTGTGTTTTGACAGACCGAGGCTCCATTTGTATTGTTGCAGAATTTGAAAGCGGAAAGAATCTAAATTTTGATGGATGGGTTTCAAGTGCTGTCACTGCAACTGCTGCATCAATTTCATCAAAAAGCCCTGCCTTATCGGTAGCCGTAGTTTTGTCTGCAACAGGAATTGTCACCTGCTGAGAAATATTTGCTATTTGAGCTTCTGGAGATGGAGCAAACAAAAGCCCTTCCACCGAGTCGAGTGAACCGACCGCAAGCGGGCAAAGTATCACAAGACTAAGTACACTCCACCAGACAACATAACCAGTCGCAGCATTAGTTGGTCGAGCCAGTCTATAGATAACATAAACTACAATTGTTAAGAGAAGTCCAATTGTTAAACCGTTCAGTGCAATCCTTACCCCATCGTGCGAGACATTACTTAAATAATCAAAAATCGTTTCCATCTTACTTGTTCTCCCCCGCCGCATCGATCATATCTTTAAGCTGATTAATCTCGTTAGCTGTCAGCTCTTTGTCCTGTAACATAGAAAGCAAAAGTTGGCGCGGTGAATCGTCAAAGAATGATTTTACTATATGCTTCATCGCAGAACGCTGTGCCTGATTCTTGTTTACTAACGGACGATATGTATGAGACCTTCCGACCTTAGACCGTTCCAAATATTCTTTATGCTCAAGAATCCGCATTGTTGTAAGAACAGTATTATAGGCAAGGTCTAATCCGTTCGGTAGTGCCTCAACAACCTCATTTACAGTTGCTTCACCACGTTCCCAAATGATGTTCATCAAGCGGAGTTCTGCCTCGGTCAAAGTTGGAGTTCGTTTTCTCGCCATAATGTTTACCTCAGCTATCTCTTAATGAATTAGTTGCTTCTTAGGTCATTATACGTCGATTATCAGAAAAGTTTAACTAATTATATAGTTTTTCACGCTTTTCTCGTAACTCGTTGGAATAAAGCCCCTTAGATTTTTAATAAATCAGCCCTTTTCGGATTTTAATTTGATCCCTGAAACTATTAAAGCAGCAAAAATGAATAATCCACCAACTGCCGACTGAGCTCTATATTCCTCTCCACCAAGAGTCCAGGCAAATAGTGCGGCAAAAATCGGCTCGAGTGCAAAGAACATCGATATCCTCATAGGTGTACTAATTTTCTGAGCAGCCATCTGAATGACAAAAGCTGTCAGCGTTGGAAAGAGGGCAAGAAATAGAATCGACCAACCGACCCGAGAACTCTCCACCCCAAACGGAAACCCAAAAATCGCAGCTGCGATAAACGACAACAAAGAGGTAACAAGAAATTGCTGTGAGCTTATTTGAATAACACCTGCACCAGATTTCATAAATCTGTCTGCATATAATAGATGCAACGCCACAAACAACGCCGTCACCAATGTCATCAAATCACCACTATTAATTTCTGTAAGCCCACCGGTCAAGACCCAAAGTCCAGCTAACGCAAGCACAACCGCAAATAGTTCCATCTT
>JAUVAR010000175.1 GCA_030591625.1 Candidatus Zixiibacteriota bacterium | reverse complement strand
ATCATACTCGTTATCGGAACTGCTGTTTTTCTTCCGCAGATCCTTGGCAACGCAATACTATTTGGAACTGACCGCCACTCACACTTGCTCAAGGTACTGGCCCTTGAAGTCATCTTAAGAATCATTCTGGCAATCTATCTTGTCCCGAAGTATGGTGTAACCGGCATGGCTATTGCCACGACTATACCGCAGTTGCTTCTGTATAGCACGATATATCCAATGTTAATCGCCCGTACCCTCACGATTCAACTTCGCACGATAGCATTCGCCTGTCTGAACTCAGCAGGCAAATCGCTACTAATTTCGTTACCGACAGCTTATTTGATTTCACAGAACTTATCCCCCACCAGCTGGACCCTGTTCATAACAGGAACGGCTGCCACAACTTTGATAGTTGCAACAGCCGCTTATTTTGTTCTACTGGGTCAAACCGAACGAACGAATATTAAATCGTTAATCATTCGGACTAAACAATAGTTCTAATGCCTGTCGGTCTCACCGTCATTGAATTCCCATCTTCCTTTGAAACCAAACGTCAACTGATCATTGTATCTGTTGATGCGATGGAATTCTGCACCAATACTTCCAACCCGACTACCTTCCATGTTTGTAATCTGACCACGGAATCCACCAAGAGAATTGGTTGGTCTTATATCAGTATTTGAATTGAATTTCCATGAACCATGCATCTTGCCACCAAGACCGTCGCGCCGACCTTTCCACTCGCCTTCGAAACGTCTGTGCGAAACACGGTCGTCAGTCTTGACTATGAAGAAGCGTCCACCGAAATGACCAAAGAACAAGCCCCGATTGTCAAGCATCATACCTTTGAATTCACCACGAGAACGATCCTTGAATTGCCACATTCCAAAAGTATGACCGTTAGGCTCATCATCTGGTCTCATTAATTTAGATGTTACTGCAACAGAATTATGATCATCAACTCGATACACAGAGTCCATATCAGCCAAGGCACCAAAATCGAATTTGTGGGAGAACGGTCCTGTTTCCATCATGAGCATCGGTGCCATAATATAAACTATATCCGTACGGAGAAAGATTCTCAGATCGAGGCCATCAACACCATTAGAAGTTTTCGATATCCATCCAATTGAATGATGAGAATCACTCGGAATTAACTTGTCTTGATCTTTTTCAAAGAGAATCGTCTCATGGACAACCACCAAAGCTTCTCCGTTGATCCACAACTTACCCGACCAGTCGGTCAGACGATCAACAGCATTGTCGTTCTGGCCAATATTGCCCCAGACGATGCGAACCGAATATACATCATAGAGCGAATCATACAAAACCATCGAGCCCGGTGTCCCCGGTTCAAGAACAGGATCAAGATCTCTCAAGTAATCTGGCAGCTCAAATTCTAAAATTGTGACATTATCGTTATCTGTGACTTCAGTAGGTGCCTCGGTCTTATTGCTGCACCCGAACATAACACCGGCAATAAGAACAAATAGAACAATAATTAGATTTTTCATATCTCGTCCTCCTGATAAGAATTAGATAAATCAGCAATCAGCCGTATCCCAGCAGGTAGTTTGCTATTAGTATTTTAAAGCTAACAAATTTTCTCAATTTTTCAATGTTTTTCTTATAACAATTGATAAGAGCTGTGTGCACAAAAAAAGCCGCCCGAATCAAAATCGAGCGGCTAAGTATATAGATATCAAGCGTTTTAGTAATTGCTGTGAATTTCGTCGATAGCTGTTACTATTTTATCAACGGTCGGCAAACAAGCATTATCACCATCGACTCCGTACGCAACACGCGCATCGATAGCAGTAACAAGTTTAACCGGAGCCTCAAGATGGAACAGTCCATCACCACCGGTGATAATCGAGGCGATAGTAGCGGCCGATCCACCAGCGAATCTTTCTTCGGTAATCACGATAACCTTACCGCAATCTTTGGCAGTCTGGATAATTGCTTCTTCATCAATCGGCTTAACTGTCCGTAGATCGACAATCCTTACACCGATTCCTTTTTCGGCAACCAACTCAGCAGCCTTGCGAGCCATATGCACAGTTGCACCAAAAGTAATGATGCCGACATCATTGTTCTCTTCGTTATAGACACGAGCCTTTCCAAACGGAATCAACTCATCTATATCAGGAAGATTGGTTTCTATCGGCACACCTTCCCAATCACGACGATTATACAACGCCACCGATTCACAGAACAAGACAGGATCATCACACGCCCAGGCAGTTTTCAAAAGTCCGGCCGCATCGTAGGCGTTCGATGGCACAGCTATTAACAGCGACGGAATATTCATCCAGGTTCCTAAATTACCTTCAGAATGCCAGAATGCACCCGCACCCTGTTTGTAACCGCCATAAGTTGTACGGATCGTCATAGGCATCTTGTAAAGACCGCCTGATCTCTGGTAAGTTGTACAAATCCTATCCTTGAGCACCTGATACGCCGGCGACATATAATCAAGGAATTGTATTTCCGGCATTGGCCGTCTTCCCTGATAAATATGTCCGGCAGCACGAGCAAGAATACCTGCTTCATCAAGCGGTGAATTGAAACTTCGATCGTTTCCAAATTCCCTTTGAAGATTTTTTGTTAACAGAAAGACCCCACCCTTACCTTTGAGTTTGGCCTGTTTTTCTTTCTCCTCAATCATATGACCGGAGAAATCTGCAACATCTTCACCGAAAGTAATAATATCTGTCGTCATGCCAAAAAGATCAAAAAGCGTATAGTTAATACCAAAACGCATCGTCATTGGACCGACCTTCTCAGGAATCTCAGGAGATGCGAAATATCCTTTTTCATGATACTCTTTATACTTGGCAGCACGATCTTTCACATCCGTAGAATCACGATATTTCTTCCAGGTTTTCTGACACTCTTCAAAATCATACGTATAAACGAGATCAGCAATAAAATCACTCGTCTTTGGTTCAAACCCATCAACCGCTATTTTCGATTCTATTGAAACTTCCTTATCGATATCATCCCACATCTGACCAATTTCATCCGGTGTGATAATGCCATCATCGATAAATGTATTACAACTTTTGAGTACACAATCATTATAAGTGTGCCAGTCCTGCTCGACCGGATCCATATAGAATGACTGGTCATCAGAACCGGAGTGTGAACCTTCACGAGTCACACGAATATTCATAAGGACCGGTCCTTTGCCGGACCTGACATATTCTTCAGCTTCTTTAGCTTTCGCAAGAGACTCTTTTACGTCGGTGCCATCGATCTGCATAATCTTCAAACCAAATCGTTGATAGCCTTCAAATGGTGTCGTTGGATCTCCCTCAGGAAATTGTTCTTCAACCGAAACAGAGATAGCCCAACCGCAATTGTAAATAGCAAAAATCGATTTCGTTTTATAAAACGCAGAATAGAAGACTGCACGACCAAATTCAGATTCAGAAGTAGAACCTTCGCCAATCGCACAAAGTGTAATAGCATCTTCTGGCCAACATCCTCCCGGATGTTCCGAATTTTGGGATATCGGGGTCGGATGGCCAATAGCCTCAGCGATTCCAGCAGCTTCAAGCGCATGACCACCAGTTGGTGAGGCCTGCGGAATAATTGACATATCCGGGTAACCTGGATGTGCCGGAATCTGTTGTCCCTTGTTGCGAGATTTTGGATCACCAATCGCCTCAAGCATCTTATCTTTAAGTGTCGAACCTCTGAATATATCAAAAGCTTTGTTACGATAATATCCTAGGAATGGATCATTATTCCGAAGATTTGAAGCGAGTGCTACATCAATCAACTCCTTACCGCCACAACCGATAAAGAATCGATTATAACCTTTGCGCAACAGGAGCTTTTCTTCACGTTCGACCCGTCGAGCAGTCAGCATCACCTTGAGCATATTTCTTAATTCATCAGGTGTTTTACCGGCATATTCTTCGAGTCCTTTGTTGGCTTTTACTTTTTTGGGTAAATCACCATCATGTTTACGAATTTTGTCGATTAAGGCTATTACTTCCACTTTGTAATCCTCCCAGACTTATATCAAATATATTATTTCTATCAAATTAATGCCTCAGACCATTTGGTACCTTCTGGCATCTCAAGCGGTGTAACACACTAAAATCAGATTTGCTCCCACTAAATGGTCATTTTTTTGCCCAAAATCAATTATTTTTGTCTTAATCGACCAATAATGTCTCTTATTCAGTATCTCTGATTCGATCTGACCATTTCAACAAATCGCTTGTCTGAGCACCCCATTTTCGGTAAAATCTGAAGATATAGATGATCTGACATACTCTAAGCGAGGAATATATGCCAAAAAAAGCTACCCGAGCCAAATTAAAACGCAAAATCACAACTGAAGACCTATTTAATTTCAGAATTCCAACCTCTGTTTCAATTAACTCATCGGAATCAAAAGTCGCCTTCACCGTTGAACGGATAGACAAAGACAAGAACAAATATTTCACCAATCTTTGTATGCTTGATCTCCCCTCGGGTAAAACTTCACGATACACTTTTGGCGACCATAGCGACGGCCAGGCCGTCTGGTCACCCGATGGTTCCAGATTCGCCTTTGTATCCTCTCGTGATAAAAAGACCGGCATTTATATTATGGCTGCAAGTGGTGGTTCCGAAGAAAAAATAATCGAGATCGATGGTTCGATCTCCCGCATGCAGTGGACTCCCGACGGCGAGTCTCTTTACTTTGCTCTGCGCTACAACGACTCACATTTCATTGAAGACGAAGACAAGAAAAAAGAGCCACCTGTTTACCGTCATATCACACGCCTGTTTTTCCGTCTTGATGAATTAGGATTTATCCCTCAAGATAAATTCCAAATTTATATTCTTCCGCTCGCTACAAGAAAATTACGCAAACTGACCAAAGGAAACCGCGACAACCTGAGCCCAACAATTTCTCCTGATGGTCGTTCTATCGCCTACACTTCTAATCGTGCCCGCAACGAAGACCGTGACTCGATGAGGTTCGACCTTTTTGTTATCCCATTTAAAGGTGGCAAAGAGAAACTTATCAAAACCCCGGCCGGACCGATCGACTCTCCAACCTTCTCCCCCGATGGTCACACCATCGCCTACGTCGGCCATGACAACCCGAATGATTCATGGGGTGGAACCAACTATCATGTTTGGAAAGTCGGCGTAAATGGACGTCCCGCAGCGAAAGACTTAATGCCAACATTTGACCGGATGGCCTACGATTCCTCAATTTGCGATCTCGCATCATTTGGTGGCGAACCTTCACTATTCTGGTCTTCAGATAACAAACGAATCTACTTTGCATCCTCCGATACAGGAGCGACATCGATTTTCTATGTCCCAGCCCGAGGTGGCAAACCGACCCGAATCTTTGGCGGTAAATGTCATATTAAAGGCTTCTCGCTCGCTCCAAAAACAAAGACTGTCGCAGCTGCCTGGTCAGATATCTCAAACCCGGGCGAGATTGTAACCGCACCTGCCGTATATGGTGGTGAAAAGAAAGCAATCACACATACGAAACTAAATCAGTTCCTGAAGAAAGAGATCAAAGCAGGCAAAACCCGTGACGTTATGTTCTCATCTTTCGATGGCACCAAAGTGCAGGGATTTCTCGTTACTCCACCCGATTTTAATCCCAAGAAGAAATATCCGGCGATCTTAAATATTCACGGTGGACCTTCTGCCCAATACGCCTATTCATACTTCCATGAAATGCAATACTTCGCCGCCAAAGGTTATGTCGTTTTCTACACCAACCCGCGCGGTGGTTTGGGACGTGGCGAAACATGGGGCAGCGCGATCACCGGCGGATGGGGTGATCTCGACTATAAAGACTGCATGGCAGCAACCGACTACATGGAGAACCTCCCATACGTCAACAGCAAGAAACTTAGTGTTACCGGTGGCTCGTATGGTGGTTACATGACCAACTGGATCATCGGTAAGACCAATCGTTTTGCTGCCGCGGTCACACAACGTTCAATCTGTGACATGAAATCATTCTTTGGCTCATCCGATATAGGCTGGGAAATCGAACGTGAATTTGGTGGAACACCGTGGGACAACCGCGAGAACTACGACAAATGCTCTCCGATCACATATTTCAAGAATGTAAGGACCCCTGTGTTAATTGTACATAGTGAACAGGATTTGCGTTGTCATGTCGAACAGGCCGACCAGATGTTTGT
>JAUVAR010000115.1 GCA_030591625.1 Candidatus Zixiibacteriota bacterium | reverse complement strand
AGGCAGTTCCGGCGGTTGGGTCATCGATTGGGATAGATCGTTTGCTTGCTGCGTTGATTGAACTGAAGGCGATAGACATGGAACGCGCGACATCGCAAGTGTTGGTAACGGTGATGGACAAAGATCGTCTGAACGATTATTTGGAAATCTTGAAATCACTTCGGTCGGCAGGAATTCGTTCGGAGATATTTGTCGGTGACACGAAGAATCTGACGAAGCAGGTAAAGTATGGCGACAAAGTCGGAATACCGTTTGCGGTGATCGTTGGTTCGGATGAATTTGAGAACAATCAAGTAACGGTTAAGAATCTTGCGCTTGGTGCAGACAAGGCGGCCGAAGCATCTGACCGTGAAGACTGGCTCAAAGCCGAAGGTTTCCAAGAAACAATCGAACGTGCTAACCTGATCGAGTATCTGCAAGCGAAGTTGGAGCAGTAGATTTTGAGAGAGGGATATGAACGAAGAAAATAACGAACAGGGCAAATCTTGGTTTCAGCGTATATTTGCACCGTCACTCAAAGCTGAACCTGAGATTAGTATGTACTTAATAGAAAAAGGCACCGGACACCGGCGGGATATCGTGCCGATCAACCCTTGCAAAGATTGGAAACTGCCTGCTGGAGAATGGAATCTCAGAATATTTTGCGATCAGACCCGCCTGTCAGAACGTTTAGACATGGTTTGGATGGAATTACTAGCTTTCGTGCGGCCGGATAAGTTGTTGGTTTCCATCGATTGGGTTGATAAGAAAGCGGAGGCGTTCTTAGGATCGATTTATCCTGCTCCAGTATTGGCGGAACGAAACATGATACTGCCCTGTAGTGCGGAAACTCTAGATCGCATTGACGCTGCAACTCGCCGGCTCCATGCATTCGACTTGTGGTTTATCGGGGCTTTTTCGAGTGCACTGCTCCCTCAAGTTGAAAAGGCCGCGAACGAAATCGATGGTTTTTGTCAGCAGAGTCAACATGTCCCCACCTGTGTACGATCCGTTTGGGAGATGATGGACTTTCACTTTGAAATCAATACGGTTCAAAGCCAAGTGGATATTATCGTAAATAATTCGGAGCTATTTCCCACTTTCATTGACTATGTTCGTAATCTTGAACTATGAACAAGAACTTGCTGTTTCAACCGACGGGTGGCACGCTCAGGCATGGGGCGTTTCGCCACATGTTTGGGCGTGATTCTAAGAGTGAGCGATATCAGTTTGATCTATTACCAGAGGCCCAGTACTAATTTTCGCCCAGTCTGAATAACTAGACCATTTCCAATCTTCTGGTTGCTTCACCAATCCTCCCTTTACAGGATTACTATGAATATAATTGATGCTTTTTAGCACAACCTCCCTACTAACAATATTCCTGTCATAACCACCCCCCGACTGCCAGAATTTGAAAGGTCGTGTTGTTGAAATAGTTCTGAACTTGTCAAGCTCGTTTTGATCAGCATCTCTTACAAATGCGATCGCCCGTTGAGAAACAGGCTGTTTGATACTGCGTGTAATCTTTGCTATATCATAGACTTTGGACTGGGGATAGATCAATAAATGTACGTGAGTTGGCATAAACACATAAGCCCACAACGAGAAGGAGTGTTTCTTTTGGGATGCCACAATCGACTCAAGTAGAAATTGGCAGTAACGTGAGTTTATCAGGAAATCACGATTCTTATAACATGAAAATGTCAGTTCGTGAGCGTGATACGGTGTGTTGAAGTGTACCCTATTACTCATAACATATTACAAGTGGTCGAACACGCCCAAACAACGCTCAGAGCTGCGTTGCCTGAGCGTGCCACCCAAATCTTCAGATATAGGTGTTGTATGGCAGGAATTGTCATAGTGTTTCAGTTTCATATCAAATGATAAAGAAGAGCACTGACAGGTGGTGTCAGTTTATTTTCGGGTGAACACAAATTTACGCTTATTTATTATATGAATTGCTGCGCATCATGCCCAAACAACGCCCAAAGCTGCGTTGCCTGAGCATGCCACCCGTTGATTCATTATCTGCAGATGACCTGCAACAATTGATGGCACGATTGACAGGCAATTACAAACGTGGGAATGAAAAACAGGCCAAGAACCAGCCCCGTAACAGATAATAGAAATGGCCACTCGTTCTTACTTGCTCAATACTATACGGTAACGAGTGTCACCGCTTTTTAGTCGGGCGAGAGCTTCATTGACCTGGTCAAAACGGAACTTCTCAACAATCGGATTAATCTTATGTCGGGCCGCAAAGTCAAGCATCGTGGAAATCGTTGCCGGACTACCAACCGGAGAACCAGAAATTGATCGTTGTCCCATAATCAAAGGCATTGCGCCAATATCAAGTGGTTCCAATGTAGCTCCAACAATATGAAGATGACCTTTTGACTTCAAAGTTGCGATATACGCATTCCAGTCGAGTTTGACATTAACCGTCGAAATAATAAAATCAAACTGTCCTGCAGCTTTTTCAAGTTCCTCGGAACTACGTGAATTGATCGTACGATGTGCACCCATTTTGAGCGCTTCATCTTTCTTAGAATCACTTGAAGTGAATGCGGTTACTTCACATCCCCAGGCATTTAGGAACATCAAAGCGATATGCCCGAGTCCGCCGATACCAATAACACCAACTTTATCGGTTGGTTTAACTCCCATTTGGATGAGTGGATTGAAAACTGTGATCCCACCACAGAACAAAGGTCCGGCACTTTCTATATCAAGTCCATCGGGCAAGGGAATGACACTTGCGGAGTGAGCGCGAACTTTGTCTGCGAATCCGCCATGACGTCCAACAATTGTTCCTTCGTTATCGGCACACATATTATGATCACCACCCATACAACTTGGGCAGGTCATACAATAACCGGAGTGCCAGCCGAGTCCGACTTTTTGACCGATTTTGAGATTTGTTACATCTTCTCCAACCATTGAAATAGTTCCGATAACTTCATGGCCCGGTACGAGCGGATACTGAGTAAATCCCCAATCGTTGTTTATCATGCTAAGGTCGCTGTGGCAGATCCCACAATGCTCGACATCAATTTCAACATCACTTCGTTTTAGCTGGCCGGGATCGTATTCAAATGGTTTTAGTTCCCCACCCGGTTCAAGGGCTGCGTAGGCTTTTATCATTATTGTTTCCTTGCGAAAAGATTGTATTCAATTTTATACCTGTCGATTCATTATGTCAACAGGCGGTCTGTTGTTTATGAATTCTTGATTTTGAGAACAATGTAATAGAGGATGAGTTCCGCCGGATAGTTGTGAGCTCTTTGCATAGCAATTATGCGTGAGAATATTTGTTTTAGGACAATCTTACTCCTTGATTAAGAATGGGCTGAGAAGGGCGTCTGCGGCTCGAAAAGCTTAAAATTCAAATATCCTATTAGAAGAAAAATCCAATTAAACCATGAATTGAACTCCTAAAGTATCCAATATACTGCGCCGATAATGGAAAGAGGTATTTGATCTTAGTAAAGAAATTATTTTTGATAAAAAAACCCCAATCTATTAAGGAGTCTTCAATGAAAAGAGCCCTCATTTTACTCGTGATCTTTTCTTTTGTAATCTCGGCCTCGCTATCTGCGCAGGTAAAAGATTTCAAGGGACAGAGCTGGGTATCCGGTAATTTTGGATACGCATTTGGAACAGGTGATGCTTTCTCAAGTTTTAATGTAGCCACCACCAAGATTTCCACTAACGCCGGAGTCGGCTTTGGCGGACAGTATTACTATGGAGTAAGCCCTAAGTGGGTTATTGGCGGTGAAATAATGTTTCAGAGTTATTCTGTTGAAGCTTCAACTCCCGCAAATCTAGCTCTTTCAATTCCAGCAAGCGAAGTTTCTGTGTCTTCGACCGAGACTAATTTCCTCTTCAATAGTATGTTGAGTGTAAACCAGTCCAAGAAATCAGATTTATTCTTGATGGGTGGAACCGGCCTGTATGAATTCGGCGGGAAGAAACTCGGTTTCAATACTGGTCTCTACTGGCGTACTCAGGTATCTCCTAAAGTTTCTATTTATGGAATGCCAAGAGTGCATATTGTTACAGCAGATGCTACTCCAATGATGTTTCAGTTGACTATGGGAGCTCAGTTCTCACTATAAACTGAATGCATGAATATATAATATCTAATTATATTTAGATTTTGAAGGCAGGTTTTACAACCTGCCTTTTTTTATATACGCTACATATATATATAGATAGGTGCATGCCCAACCAACGCGCGAAGCCGTTTTGCCAGAGCCACTTGTGGCGTACACCACGCACAAAAATAAGAGAAGAACCTAATGATCCAAGAGGGGCTGCGGACAAGTTCAGGTCTCAAACCAGAAGAGAGACCTGACCTACAAGAGAAGAGCTAACCCTTGATACGACGCGAAGCGGTATAAACCGACATTGTCGGGGTTGACTTGGGTCAAGGTGTTTATGATTGTTGTTGACGATACTTCTCTCCGAAAGGAGTTTACGGTATGAATATGAAGATAGAAAAAATTGAATCGACAACAACACCGGCTCCGGGCACGAAGGTTCAAAAATTGCGTTTTTATGCTCAGCTTTTCTCGGCGGGCATAAATATTTGGATAGGACTTCAGTTCTATTACTGGGTCAAATATATCGAATCGCAGGGGACAGGCTGGCAGGTTTCTCGACCACCGGGTGTAGAAAGCTGGCTCCCGATTGGCTCGCTTGTTTCGCTTTTGCATTGGATTTATTCAGGTGTAATTAATGAGATTCATCCGTCGGGGATGGTTATATTTTTGACAATTCTCACCACCGCGTTTCTATTCAAGAAAGGTTTTTGCGGTTGGGTTTGTCCGGTTGGGTTTATCTCCGAGATGCTCGGAAATATATCTGACAAGATTTTTAAACGACGTATCAAACCACCGGCCTGGCTCGACTATTTTCTCCGGTCGCTAAAATATATCATCCTGGGTTTTTTCCTCTGGGCAGTTGTCTGGAGTATGACTCCGGCCGCAATCAAGTCATTCATATACACACCATATAATGTTGTGACAGACATTCTAATGATGCGCTTTTTCACCGATATAACCCCGTTTGCATTTTGGGTTGTAGTTGGTTTGTTTGTAATGTCATTGGTTATTCGCGGGTTCTGGTGTCGTTACTTCTGTCCGTATGGTGCGTTGTTGGGACTATTAAATTTGATCTCACCAACACGGATACGTCGCGCCGAATCAACCTGTATCGATTGTTCTTCATGTGCGGAAGTTTGCCCCGCATTTATCCGAGTTGACAAGGTGAAAGAGGTCGTCTCAGATGAATGTATCGCCTGTATGGCTTGTGTTGATATTTGTCCGGTGAACAAAACGCTTGAAATTAAGGTTGTAACTAAGAACAAGACAATGCCTGTTATGAAATGGGCTGCGGTGTTATTGATATTTTTCTGGGGATCACTTTTGACCGCTAAGATGTTTGGCCCCTGGGAAAATAGTATTACCGACAAAGAATATATGCAGCGTATAGAAACAGTTCAAAAAGGTGAATACGTTCACCCGTAGTGATTCATTCACTTGTAGAATGAAAGAAAAATACAATGGCCCAGAAATCTGTATTTGAAGTTTATGCCCATGAGTATGATCTAATTACGAACGCCAAACAACGCGAGAAACCTCATAGCGCGGAAGTGAAGGCTATCATCGAACGATTCAAGCCAACCAATGTGCTTGATGCAGGTTGTGCTACCGGATTGACAGCAATGTTGTTTGCAAAGCATGGTGTCGAGGCAGTTGGGTATGATCGTTCAAAGCCGATGCTCAAAGTAGCGACTGAAAAATTTGCAAAGTCGAAGTTACCGCTTAGTTTTGTTTCTGGTAGTTTTGAGAAAATTCCAAAACGGATGTACGGCAAATTTGATTTGATCGTCTGTCTGGCCAATTCGATATCTGGAGTTGGGACTGTAGCAAATCTAAAAGCATCATTGACAGGTTTTAGAAATGCATTGAAACCGGGGGGGACACTTGTGCTCCAAATGCTTAATTTCGAGGCGGTCAAAGAGGATATTCCAAATCCTATCAGAATAACCCGCAACGGTAAAATCCTCTATGCTCGCTACACTATTCGTAGCGGGAAGAAGCTGGCGATACATATAAATCGAATTGATCTTGGCCCGGATCCAGCGACGCAGGAGCCATTTTATCATGAATTTGAGTATTTTAGTCCGGCTCGGGTAATAGATACGGTCAAAAAATGCCGTTTTGATAAAATTCGTAATTTTGGCGATCTTAAGTTCTCGACCCGATTTGGCAAGAAATCTCGAGATTTAGTTCTGACGGCGACAGTTCCATCATAAAATTGCCGATTGAAGTTAGTTCTTTCTTTGCCGATAAATGGTAGAAGGAGAGGATACTGCAATGATCGGTATTATATCTACATTTGAGCAGGAATTTGATGCTATAACAGATAGGATTCCTGGTATCCAGCACGACATGAAGGGCGGACAGCTTTTTCATGTCGGTCAAGTTGAACATCAACCGTTTGTGATTACTGCATCGGGGCCGGGCAAAGTTGCTGCAGCAGCAACAACTCAGCAATTGATTGATGAGTTTGAGCCGGATAGAATAGTGCATGTTGGCCTCATTCATAAGCTGGTTTCATTCTTGAATTATTATGATTTGGTCTTAGCCAATGCAATCTTCCAAAGTGATGTTATGTTTGAGACCTTTGGGAGAACTAAAGAAGAAACAGAACCAGCTACCCGTGTTTATATTCCTGATGTTAGCCTTTCACGCAAAATTGCTGAGATATATGATAGTATCGTACAAAACAAAACTCACGATCGTAAGTTAGTTGCCGGATCGCTCCTTTGTGGTGATTCTATTTCTGAAGATCCAACCAAGATCAGATATCTTGTGCGACAACATGGTGTTGTTGCAAAAGATCAAGAGGCAGGAGCGGTTTCTCAAGTTTGTCATAAGAACAATATTCCTTATGCTGTAGCAAGAATGATTATGGGGCGGAGAGTATCCACCGATGAATCATTAATGTACGTTTGCCACAAAGAGGCATCAGAAACATATCTTAAATTGATAAATGAGTTGCTTCAGGAGCTTGCAGAAATTGAAAATGTTTAACCAGGTTAATTCAAAATATAAAATAGAATTGACACAACCGATCTTCATGCTATCTTAATTCTCCTATGAAAACAATTATTATCACCATACTGATTCTCTTGGCGCATATATCTATATTTGCGCAAAATGAAAGAAGCCTGCCTGCCGCTACCAACTTTGAAAGTGTTAGACCATTAGGGGAGAGAAGGCTTTACCATTTCTTTGGAAATACAAAGGAATTTGGTACGCTTGAGTCTATTGTTAAAGGTCGTGTACAAATAAATGGTCGTGACGGTTATGAAATTGAAGAATCTCTGGTGATCGACTACACAGCGATCGGTGGAGAAATAATAATCAATGAATCGAGAAAGCATTTTGTAGCTTCCGATGGTACTTATCTTGGTGATAAAATAACTTTAGGACCCAAAGATAAACCTGAAGAATTGGTCCTTACTCGTGAAGATGATAAGATATTCGGGTTTTATACTCGGTCCGGCAATAAATT
>JAUVAR010000006.1 GCA_030591625.1 Candidatus Zixiibacteriota bacterium | reverse complement strand
TGGTTATAAGTGCGCTGATAGTAGAGGCCAAAATTCATACGATCCATTGCACTGATATCTGTGGCATGATTGGTCGTGTCAGCATTCTTTTCAAGAACACCAAAAAGTTCTAAACCAACTTTATCAAAATCGAAATTGAGTCCAAAAATATCGAAGTCGGCATTGTATGTGTCGTTATTCATTTCTACTTTTTTCAGCCAGAATGCATTAGCTGCAAAATTGTCTGTTGTATAACTTGGTTGAAAACCTTCCCACGAACGTCCAACATTGCTCCAGCAAACCGCACCGAAGGTACGTTGATTGCCTAAGTTGAATTCAAAACGACCAACCTTCATGCCGAGACCATCGAACCAGGCGCGATCGATCTTAATATATGCCTGATGAATATCAACATTCTTTCCGTCGTTCAATGTTCCCGACTGGGCATTATCGAACTGGTCATTACCTCCGAAAGTGCGTGTGTCCTGAAATTGAATAAAGGCAGTAGCATTCTCATCAACCTTTGCGCTCACCCCAACGCGTGTACGCATAGCGGTCGATAACTTTGAAGTATAAGTTGTATCGAACGCTCTATTGTCAAGTTCGGTGCGGAAACGAACCTGTCCGTTAACTTTTACAGTTGTTTCAGCAGTAGCCGATACAACCATCAAAAGTCCTGCTGCAATTAACAGAGTGTTTCTGATTAATGTTTTCATCTTTCCTCCCAACACATGTTCATACCAACTAATAAAAAGCTGGTGTTCAATTAGTGAATCGATTAGTGAATCAATGAGTGAATCATCGTTGTGTTACCAAAAGAAACCTTTGATTATTGTCAAGAAAAGATAAAAATTCGCCAACAGCGACCCATTTTAGTAACCCAAAAGTATGACTTGACAATACGACCAGTCCCGTCTTAATTCTCAAAAATTTATTTATGTCACAACAAACAGGAGAAGCTATGTCTCGATCTCTCTGCCAAATTACTGACCTTACCGCAAGCGAAGTTCATGAAGTGTTCGATCTCTGTGCCAAGATGAAATCAGGTGCTATTCAACCCAAACCGTTAGCAGGCAAGTCGGTTGCATGTATCTTTACTAAATCATCCCTGCGTACTCGTGTTTCATTCGAAACCGGCATATACGAACTGGGTGGACATCCAATGTACATTACAGATGGAGAAATTCAGCTTGGAAGGCGTGAAACTGTTGCTGATGCCGCTCGCGTATTGTCTCGTTATGTTGGTCTTATTATGATTAGAACTTTCGATCATGCAGATGTCGTAGAGTTAGCCGAAAACGCGACCGTTCCAATCGTAAATGGTCTGACCGATTTAGTCCATCCCTGCCAGATTATGGGAGATTATTTCAGCATTACCGAGCATCTTCCACCGGCTGACCGTTACATAGTCGCCTATCTCGGAGATGGCAATAATATCACCAATAGTTGGCTTAATTTAGCCTCTTTGATACCCCTGGAGTTACGTATTGGAACTGCCGATGACTGCCATCCCGATGCTGATTTGCTTGAAAAGGCAAAGGCAAATCCAGATAGCAAGATTGTCCTCACTAATGATCCTAAAGAAGCCGCTAATGGTGCCGATGTACTCTATACAGATGTTTGGGCCTCTATGGGCCAGAAAGATCTTGCAAATGACAAGGCAGAAAAACTAAAACGGTTCCAAATAAACAGGTCTCTGTTGGAGGTGGCTAAAGAAAAGGCTGTAGTGATGCACTGTTTACCCGCAGAAAGGGGAAGAGAAATAACCGATGAGGTTATGGATTCACCCCAATCGATCGTTTTCGATCAAGCGGAAAACAGACTTCACGTTCAGAAAGCAATAATGGCATTTCTTCTGAAGTAACGCAGACTTTGATTAGGCCCACGACAGAAAACCTGAAAAAATGAAAGGAGACGCACTATGCGTTCCCGTAGCTTATTTTTCCTCGTGGGTCTTTGTACTGTATTGGCTTCATTCTTTATGATTGCTGGTTGTTCCAGCGATGATCCAATAATTACTGATCCTATCGATGTAGTTGACACAATCGATCACGAACAGTTCAGTGGTGTTACTGAACAGATTGATGGATTCGTTGTAAATACTGAGGATATCCTCAGTGACGCTCTATCGTTTGCATTAGTCGCTAATGACCACCTTGATGACATCCTCTTTGGTGGCCAATATCCATTAGGAGATTCATCCTCTACAGTATGGACTATTAAATTCACGCTGGGAGCAGGTGCCGAACGTTATGGAATCGACTCTATTCAGTTCTCCAAGAATGGAACGCCGCAGGCCAATGGGGTTGGTGCAGATAGAATTGACTACAAGCATCATTGGTACTTGAAGAATGCTGACACCACTAAGGTTCACAGTAGCTTTTCCCTTCAGGGAATTGATGGCAATACAGCCACAATCAACGGAAGCCACCTTGATACCACTATCGCTCACACGACGGTGAACAGTGTAGCAGTAAGGTCGGCCTACGTTGTAAATGCTCAATTCACTAACTGGACTGTCGTGAAGGCAGGTGGAAATTGGTCTGGTGCATGTCCGACTTCGGGCACCGCAACAATCACAATTAACGCCACTGTCCAGGTCGGTGATGCGGCTGCAGTGACTTCAAGCTGGGGATTTGATCTGACCATTACTGATGGTACAGCGGCAGGAACCCTTACACAGGGAACTGAGTCGGTAGACTACTCTTGCGAAGTTTGTCCGGCCACTTGATCGAAATCTATTCGAAAACTATAGCCCGGTCATTTATGGCCGGGCTTTTTTTATGGGTACAGGTTGACATGTTCTCTCTTTCGCTTTTATTATTCGCATGAAAGAGATAAAAAAATATGCTAACTGTTTTGTATGTGGTGACAAAAATGAAATCGGCCTAAAGGCAAAATTCTATTTTGAAAACAATGAAGCCCATACCGATGTAGAAGCAGATAAACTTTTCGAGGGATACCGTGGAATCTATCACGGTGGGATTATTTCAACCTTATTGGATGAAGTGATGATCAAGGCTATTCTCGCAGGGGATAAAATAGCCGTTACAGCCGAGATGACGATCAAATATAAGCGACCAACCGAAATCGGGGACAAGATCAGGTTTACCGGTCGAATCACTTCAAATAAGGGCCGATTATATTTAACTTCCGGAGAAGCGGTTAATCAAAACGGGGATGTATTAGCTACCGCAACCGGAAAGTATTTGGAAGCAAAGCCTGAGTTAAGTGCTCGTCTTAAGCAATCTCTATGAATTTCTAATGAGACAAATTTCATATAAGTTGAATGAATGCAGCTCTAAGCTGTTGTTTTTTTGTTAATGCATTCTATAAATTGCTTCAAATCAAGGGTTTTACAAAAAATTCCAATCTTAGCTATCCGGCATTTGAATTGCTCAAGCATTAGGCATGAAGAAAAAACCGATCTCCTTGACATGCTTTATTGCAGCCTGCAATACACCCAAGACAGACAGCTATTTGGTTGAAAATGACATCAGCAATGGTTTGATTAATTTTGCAATTCCAGCCTTTGGAGTACTCTTTAAGTGCCGAGCATCAGGTGATCTGCTTGATCTCGAATTTGGTGCCTTTTTTGCCCTTTTAAGATTTGTGAAAGAAAAATTCAGGAAAGATACGATTAACAAACTGTTGGTGTTGTCATCATCTCCACCGTTTGTGTTCTCTATTGGAAACCCCGGTAGCTATATCAAGACAGGTTCTGCCCGAGAGAAACTCTTGAAAGAACATCTTAAGAGCTTCGATTTGTCGGTAGGTTTTATCGAACCAAACCGAAATCAGGCTCTTGCCCTTACTTCAGATTTTTCATCAACCCCGGTTGGTGTCGAGCCACCATTCAAACCGGGTAATAAAGACCAGGAAAGAATAGAATTCAAACCGATTCAAAAAGGAATCCAAATTTAAATATTTGTTCGTTTGGTTATTCTTGACAGATTCTAATTTCAGACTAAATTAAAAGGGTTACAACTATTGTCACACCCTTTTTGGCACTGACTAAACATTCGATTACTGATATTCGTCAGTAGTTTAAAGTTATTGCCGATCGTCTGGAGGAAACAATGTCAACGGCTAGTCGCCTCTTATTATTTATCAGCATTATTCTGTTTTCATTCTCATCTGTTTTTGCATCTGATATCGCGCTCCTGACTGTTTCTAATGAATCTGATGCAATCATAGGCACCAGTATATTTGGTTCGGCCTATGGTCGTGCTAATGGTAAGTTTATTGTGGAAACCGATGATCTAATGTTGTTGCAGGCTGAACAGGCAGGCTTAACAATTGATCTGATTTATCCCGGTGCTTCTGCGGCAGATGTTAAGTATGTAATGAAACCGGAAAGTGGAACTCGTTTATCAAAGTTTGATACCGATCTTTTAGGTCGTTCGGTTGAACTCCCCGATGGCACTTTTCTGGCACAATTCGGTGGAGCTGTTTCTTTTGCGTTGAGAGAACAAGCAGGAGCAATGGTAATTCCTCTGATAGATAATCAGATAGATATATTCTATGATGAACCTCGTATAATACTGCCACTTCCTGAATTGTTCACTTATCCGACTGACACTCTGGTGGAGCTTGTCTCTCAGGACTCAGTATATTATTTTGATACACATCTTGAGAACTACTATACACGCTATATCTACACTGATTCAATCGACCGCGCCCGTGACTGGATGGTTGGACAATTCACCGACTGGGGCTACACCGATGTTACAACTCCTCAGTTTTGGTATGGGTCAAGTTATCACTACAATGTCCAGACTATAAAAGAGGGGACAATAGAACCGGAAGTTGTAATCGTGGTTGGGGCTCATTATGATGCAGTAACTTATAATCAGCCATTGCCTGCCGATGTTTATGCACCGGGTGCAGATGACAACGCCTCAGGAACTTCAATTGTTTTAGAATTAGCTCGAATATTAAAAGATATCCCGCTACGCAAGACAGTAATATTTATACCGTTCTCAGCCGAAGAAGTTGGTTTGCGAGGTTCAAGGTTTGCGGCAAATGAATTTAAAGAAGCCGGTACTAATATTGAAGTAATGTATAATTTCGATATGGTTGGATACACCAACGGCCAACCCTGGTATATCGATGTTGAAACTGGCGATTATAATCTCTATGGCAATATTACTGTTGCAGCCGGCCAGCGTGTTACCTCACTCATGCCCGGAATCACTCCTCAGAGTGGAAGCTCAGACCATGCCCCATTTAGGGATTTAGGCTATCCGATTGCGTACATAAATGAAAACAACTTCAATACACTGGGATGGCATACTAATCTTGATCTGTCATCTCGTTTGGATTTCCCATATCTGACAGAAGCTGTTAAAATGATTCTTGCTTCATTGTTGGTAGTTGCTGAGTCTCCGTCACCAACTCGGATTGATAATATCATTGATGTCGGTGATGGCCAGTCGTTGGAAGTGTTCTGGTCGGGATGTAAATCAATTGATCAGGCAATCCTCTATCATGGCACCTCCGAAGGAAGCTATCCTGATTCTGTTTTGGTCCCTCAAGGGGACTGCTCATATATCTGGGATGGCCTGACCGAGGGAGAGCAAAACTATTTTGTAGTCGCAAATGTTGGCCCGAATGGATATAGATCATTAAGTGCTGTTGGTTCATCTGAAGTAGCCTTGAATGTTCCTCGACCTCCGGATAGTCCGACAGCAATCTCTGATTCAGCTTTGATTGAAATTAGCTGGCTCGAAAACAAAGAAGCTGACTTTTCACATTATAATCTCTATCGCACTATTATGCTTATTGGTCAACAAGTTCTGTTGCATGAAAACATTACTCAGACTTCTATAGTTGATTACGATGTTCTCTCGGGGGTGGAATACTCCTATTCTGTATCGGCAGTCGATTTTGACGGTAATGAATCGGTACTTTCTGCCGAAGTTTCTGCCTTTGCTCCATTTTTTGATAATGGAATTGGTGTCATCGATGCTTTTACAACAGAGAATCAATATACACCAACTCAGGAAGCGCAGGAAGCATGGATAGATTCATTATTTGGATCTTATAAATATAGAATCAGTAGAATAGATCGTTCATTTGATACCTTGACTGCATCAGGTATTGGTCCCTTCAAATCAATTTTCTGGCTTGACGATGACCTCAATACAAATGTAATCGCTGCTTCGAACGATATACTGGAATGGTATGCAGGTTATGAAGTAAATATGTTGATATCTGGTTACTCCTCGATATTGGGCTGGTCTAATAGTCCAATCCCAACAAATCATCTGCTATATACGAATTTTATGATTTCAGGTTATAACTATTGGGGGTCTCCTGATTTTGTCGGTGCTTTCGGCCAAAATGGGTGGCCATCAGTTGAGATTGACCCATCACGAGGATTGAACGAATTCCCAAATATCCCTGCACTTGAGGTCAGACCCGGCGGAGAAGTGATTTATACTTATGACTCCTATATTGATTGGCCCGATTTTGAAGGTAAACCGGTTGGAGTTGCGTATGATAGCCCAAAAGGGAAACGGGTTGTTTTATCGTTCCCACTCTACAATATGACACCGGCCTCAGCCAAAGCATTGATAGATAAATGTACTGAATACTTTGGCGAAACGGTCATAATTGCTCCTGATGGAGGTGATATCAACGGCGATGGTATAGTTGACATAGGCGATCTGACTTTGCTGATAGACTATCTTTTCATTTCAATGCAACCTCTGGCTGATCCGGCAGCTGCAGATGTCAATAATGATTGTATTGTAGATATCGCTGATCTGACTTTGGTTATCTCATATCTGTTCATATCAGGCGATGAACTTGTCAGCGGTTGCGCTCCCTGATCAATCTCACAAATTTACGATTTATAAAAAAAACAAAAGAAAAACCTCGCGGCTGTATGCGGCGAGGTTTATTATCTCTGTATGTCTTCTTATTGGAAAACAGAATCAGTCAAGCTTGTTGACCATTATGGCCAAACGAGACTTGCTGCGGGAAGCTCTGGTCTTAGGGATGATCCCTTTGCTGGCAACCCGGTCGATGACATGATCAGCTTCTTTGAGCAGCTTAATCGCTTCATCTTTATTTTGTTCACTACGAACAGCTTTAACAGCAGCGCGCAATTGAGTACGGAAGGCACGGTTACGGACTCTTTCGAGTTCGGACGTCTTCATGCGCTTCTTACAAGATTTATGACTCGGCATCATTTTCCTTTCAAACTTTTAACAAATACAACAGCTTGTAAATATAGTCGGCAATTTTAATATGTCAACAGGGGTTTCTAATAAAAAATCTTTGATCCGCTCGGTCACTACAGTCTCCGGAGCGACCGCTTTCTCGCGTGTTTTGGGACTGGTCAGAGAACAGGTAATGGCTTATTACTTCGGGGCTTCACTGGCTACCGACGCTTTTGTGACGGCGTTTCGGATTCCCAACCTTCTCCGAGATATGTTTGCAGAGGGAGCACTTTCGTCTGCTTTTGTCCCTGTTTTTAAAGAAAAACTGGTCCAGGATAGGAAAGAAGAGGCGTTTTCTTTAGCGAATATCACGATTTCTGCAGTTCTTGTGATAGTTGGTTTACTCGTTCTTCTGGGAATAATTGCTGCACCGATCATAATATATTTGACTGCAAATGGATTTACTGCTGATCCACTCAAGTTTGCAATGACTGTATCGCTGACCAGAATTATGTTCGTTTATCTCCTGCTTGTTTCGCTCTCGGCGGTTGTAATGGGGATGCTTAACTCCTTTGGTCGCTTCGCGATACCAGCTTTAGCTCCGGCTATGTTTAATGTTGGTATGATAATCTCAGTCTGGGGGCTGCATTCAGTTTTGGATGTACCGGTTTATGCACTGGCGATAGGAGTTCTGATCGGTGGAGTGGGACAGTTGGTCGTTCAACTACCAGCTCTGTTTAAGCTCGGATTCAGATTCAGGTTTAATTTTGATTTTTTAAACGAAGGATTCAAAAGGATTGTCCGTCTTTTTGGACCTATGGTTGTTGGGCTTTCGGCGAGTCGAATAAATATTGTTATAAGCACTTTGCTCGCATCGTTTCTTATCGAAGGGACGATATCATATCTGAATTACTCTTACCGTTTGATGCACTTTCCTCTCGGAGTATTTGCTGTCGCTTTGGGTACAGTAAGTCTTCCTAAAGCTTCTGAGTTGGCCGCCAAAGGTGATATGAAGGAGATGGCTAATAGTTTCAATCAGGCTATTTCTCTTAATCTGGTGCTGATTCTTCCTTCGGCTGCATTTTTGGCAATTTTTGCTCGTGATATTGTTAGCCTGATTTATCAATATGGTAGTTTTTCAGATACTGATTCAAGCCGAACTGCATTGGCTCTGTTGCATTATTCTTATGGTCTGATCGGTTTTGCTGCTGTCCGAGTTACAGCTCCATTTTATTATGCTATGGGTGACTCGACCCAACCAACTCGCTTTTCTTTGATTACTGTTGGAGCAAATCTTTTACTGTATTATCCGGCGATTATGATGCTCGATTTTGCGGGATTAGCGGCGGCTACATCTATTGCCGGGCTTATCAACTTTGGATTGCTTTTGTATTTTCTTCCGGGGAAGGGTATTCCTGTTTCCAGAAATCATATTCTGTTAATCGCTTTGAGAATTGCAGTAGCTGCAGCTATCGCATTTTTGATGGCGGCAATGATACCAGTTCCATCATTCCTGCCTGATTCGGGTATATCAGGAGGTATAAGTCGTTTGATTATATCTGCTTTATCGGGAGCGTTGTTATTCTTTTTGCTCTGCTATATTTTCCGAGTAAAAGAACTCTCATTTCTATATAAAGGGTTTTTGAAAAGGGTCAGGTAGGGGGGATTCTGAAAAAATTACCAGCTATTCCAACTCTCATATTCGTAATAATCGGTATCTCTTCTGCTGCACTATTTGAGTTACCTGCCCTCTTTTACTTTATTCTTGCAGTCCCATTTTCGATAGCTGCTGCTTACTGTTTCGCAAAAAAACGTTCATCGGTCGCCGTTCTATTTATTCTATCGTTGCTTGGTGCATTGTCGGGCTTTAACTATTCACAGCGATTTTCAACCGTTGGTCCAAAAAATATAAGCCACTTCATTGAAGAGCGTCCGGTTGTAAGTATCTATGGCGAAGTAGCCAACTGGCCAGACCTGAAAAAAGATCGATGTGAGATCGAAATATCTTTAGATTCAATAGCGGGTGAATATGTCCGAGAAGTCGAAGGTTCAATTTTACTCAAAGTCACCGATACAACCTCAATTCTTCAGCTTGGTGATAAAGTTGAGTTTCGTACTCGTATATATCCACTTCCACCAACTGCCGAATCAGGTCAGTTTGACTATCGCAAATTTTTGATGCGTAAAGGGATATTTGGATTAGCATATCTTCCCACCTATCTAAATGTCAGAGTTGATAAGAGAGTTGATTTGGGTTTATGGTCAGTCGTTGATAATCTCAGGAAGTCAATCGTAAACGCTTTAGATAGCAATCTCACGCCAACCGCATCAGCCCTCGCCAAAGGATTCTTAATAGGCGAAACCCGCTCAATTCCGCCATCTATTTATAGAATGTTTAGAGATAGTGGCACGATGCATCTGCTTGCTGTGTCGGGATCAAATGTTGCTCTTGTAGTAGCGTTCATGCTGATTCTCCTGCGACCTTTTCCGATCAAAGTAACCAGTCGCAGGTTGATACTTATCTCAACGATATTGATCTTTATGTTTCTTTCTTATGGTGAACCATCGGTCGTACGGGCAGCCATAATGGCAACGCTTGTCATTGTCGCCCGATTTATAGGACGGCGTATCGATCTGAATCAAATCATCGCTCTGACAGCTCTTATTATTCTTCTATATAATCCGGCTCAACTTTTCGATGTCGGTTTTCAACTTTCATTTGTCACAGCCTGGGGACTGATATTTACTGTCCCTCGAATTACTGAAGCGATGCCTGATTTGTTCAAACGAAGTAAGTATCGATATATTTTGTTACCCCTGGTTGTATCTTTGGTGGCACAATTGTTTTCAACCCCGGTTGTTGTTTTCTATTTTGGGCGGATGCCGGTTTTGTCAATTATCGCTAACCTGATAATTGTCCCTCTTGTTTCAATCGCTGTGATTGGAATTATGGCAGTTCTTTCGGTGCATCTGATATGGCCTCTGTTGGGCAAATTGGCAGGTTCATTGGTTAGTCCAATTCTCGATCTTGTCGTTTTCATTCTTGATATGATGGGTGGCGAAAATATCCCAGTCATTGATTTCGGGTCACTTAGTGGAGAGCCATTGGCTCTTATTGGTGTCCTGTTAATTTATGCTATTATCCTGATGGCTATAATCTCAATCAATTCAATCAGGACAAGGCAGCTAACTTTGCTTGCTACCGTTGGTTCAGTTGCACTGATGCTTGTTCTGCTCTTATTTAATTCTTCGGATAATCAACGCACAAGTCTTCGCATTTCCGAATTAGCAGGAGGTGTAGCAGTTGTTGTTACTTATGGAGATTCGCCAGATGCTAATCTGATTCTTGTGGGAGTCAGGGATAAGAAATATCCCCTTGATTCAACAGTAATGGTATCACTCAAACAGGGTGCAGGAATCGAAAGGTTCAGAACAATTTTTGTAAATGGTGCCGATTACGGCTCAACAAAAGAAATTATCAGAATGAGCTTAGCAGATTCAGTTATAGAAATATACTTTCACGAAAAAATGAGATCATTAGTTACCGATGCTGTGACCAGCAACCCTTTAATACATAAAGATCAAATTAAGTTCTTTTCGGAACAGAGTATTAATAGATCAGAAATTGGCTATCAATGCGATAGGCGGGGTCTTTGGCTAATAACTGATAGTCGAGCCTGGTTGTTTACGACAGATATAAAGGCCGAGCATTTTGAGTCGGAACCGATGAACCAAGCGACAACTTTATTGATCGGCAAGCTCTGGAGGCCGACTGCTCAAGATCGTTTTCGGTTGGAAGATGCCGGGTATAATAGTTTTATCTGTTCAAAAATTGAACAGGCAAGGGAGACAACCTCCGAACAATCAGGCTATAAAATTGATCACTCCTTGCCTGAAAATTATATTTCGTTGAAAAGCTCAACTTCGGTGCTGATTTACACTGATATCAAGTAATCTTTCATTCCTGCCAATTACAGACAGTTTAGAATTAAGAATTACCCCCAATCTCCCGATAAGTATAGGGAAATACCTTATTCCGTGAAACAGCCTGAAACAGGTTAGATCCGAGGAAATAACGAATGAGTTTGTCAGGTAATCTAGAGACGGTTGCCTTCCCTGATATTTTGCAGCTTCTGGCTACCGGTAAAAAAACCGGTATCCTTGAGTGTCGTACCAAGACACGCCAGAAGGAAGTTGCATTCATGGGTGGTAATATCGTGTACGCATCGTCAGTTAACAGTTCAGAAGATCTGCTCGGGCAGATGTTGTTAAAACGGGGACGCATTTCCAAGTCAGATTTGGAACGGGCAATCACATTGCACAAACAGACCGGGCGTCAACTGGGAACGACTCTTATCGATATGAATCTTTTCGAAAAAGAAGAGATCGCCGAGTGTCTGAAGCTTCAGATTGAAGAGATTGTTTACAACTTATTCTCATGGAGAGAAGGTGACTTTATCTTCCATGAAGGTAATGAACCCAAGAATGCTCCGTTTACAATTGAACTGAGTACGATGAATGTTATTATGGAAGGCACTCGTCGTATCGACGAATGGATTGAGATTCAAAAAGTTGTTCCCGATGATGATATCATCCTCAGGATGGCAGTATCACCAAAAGTGAATCGTGATGAAGTAACTATATCACTCGATGAATTCAAGTTGCTTTCTCTCATTGACGGTGAACGAACTGTTTCGGAATTGATAAAGCTTTCATCGATGGGTGAATTTGTAACCTGTCGTTCGATGTATCGTTTGGTTCTGAATAATCTTGTTGATGTGGTCGGAAGAAAACAGGGCGAAACTGCCGAGATGGAAGATGAAGAAGAAATTGTTCTTTCGATAATATTCAATCTTTATTCTTCCAGTTTCTACAAAATACGATCATTGATTTCTGAAGTTGTTGGTGATCATAATGCAACATTTTCAGCTTTTGTTGCTCAATATCGTAGTGGACTCTTGAGTTTCTTCCCGGGTGTTGATCCTGATTCAGATCTACAACCTTCATTCGAAAGATTTATAAAATCTGTTCGCGCACTTCCACTTTCTACAAGATACTATACTCTGGTGGCAGGTCTCGAACAAACCCTGACCGAACAATTGGTGTTTGTTTATCGTATGCTCGGCCAGGGGATTTATAGAGATGCAACAGTTGCAGTAAAAAGAGAAATATCTGAGCCGCTCGCTATGCGACGCGAACTTGTTAAGAAATATGGCCTTGAAGATGGTTTCTATGGATCAATTCATCGGGCTGAAAAAATTGTTAAGTTAGTACGAGGTTAAAAGTATGAGAAGAATATTTACAATTGCGCTGCCAATCGTTTTGTTGACAGCATCAAACGCAGCAGCTATAAATATTGCTGTTATCACGACTCCACCAGGAGCACTTAATGTTGCTTTGTGCCTTTGTGCCATCGTTTGTTCAGTTGTTGGATTTAAAGTTTTCTCTGTAGTTAAGGGAGGACTTCTGGGCCGAAGTTGGCAATTAATTGGAGGCGCATTCGCAATTTTTGCAGCTACTCAACTCGCTGGACTACTCGATTCTTTAGAAATATTTACTGCTCCAGACTGGTTAGTACCAGCCGGATCGGTTGTAATGGCAGCTATTTTTCTTTTCGCACTATTTGAAGCGAAGAAGGTGTTGAGTTAGGACCTAATTAGTTGACATAACTGATTGTGGTTATTATTTTTAGCATGCTGAAAAATATTGTTTTAAAGTAGAACGTTACCGTTAAATGGATTACAGACAGTAAACTTATGAGTGTTACGGCAGAAATAAACGATCGTATTTCCAAGTGTAAGAAAATCCTTGATCAGGATCCTAATTCGCAGATCTTCGCCGCGTTGGCTGAAGGTCATCGAAAAAAAGGTGATCTCGATCATGCCTTTCGTATATGCCAAAATGGATTGAGAATCCATCCTGATTATGGTTCTGCTCATATCGTCATGGCCAAGATCAATCTTGATCGCGGTCTCTACGACTGGGCCGAGGCAGAAGTAAAACGGTCTGTCGAAATCGATGGCTCCACGCGTGCGATTGAATTACTCCTTGCAGAAATACATATCTACAAAGGTGAATTTAACAAGGCTATAAAACTGCTGAAGAAATTGCATGAGATTGATCCGGCGAATTCACAAATAAAGAAATTGTTGGATATTGCCCGCAAGATACCGGAAGAACAAATTGCTTCTGTCGCAGGTGTGTCAGATCCAACCAGAATTATATTCACATCTTCTCCTGAGAAGACTACAAATGATTCGCAACCTGTTTCTACGGATGATGCGAAAAGTGAATCTACTGAGATGACTGTCACACAAATTCTTTCTCAGACAATGTCGCTTCCAGAAATAATGGGGGCACAGTTTATCAATGGTGAAGGACTTGTGGTTGAATCTGAATGGACCCTCGAAATGAATGCGACCGAGTCTGCCGCTACTCTTTCAGACCTTGGACGTATTCTGTCAAAGGAATTATTGCAGGCATCATTTGGTAAAACAGAATCAGTACTTATCGAAAATAATGAGCATATATTTTATTTAATTCACGTGTTGGATGGTGTTTTCTTATTCGTAGGAGATGCTAATGCCAATCTCGGTGGAATTCGTATGAAAATTGGCAACCTGATGAAAAAGTTTGCCGGATATAGGTAAGAAGCTTATGAAATTAACAGGAACTATAAGAAGAAGAATTGCCCTCTATTCAATGGCTGCGCTTATCGGACCGATGGTAGCATTCCCATATCAGTTCGGAACCGAACTGATGCAGGCATCATTCATTAATGCCCTGTTTGAACTTGTGTTCTATGGTGTAATGGTCTTTGCGTTCTACCGAAAAGTAACGCTCTCGAGATTGCTTCAGGCCGGTGGTGCATGTTTGGCCTTCAGGTTTGGAATGGGTGCAGCATTTGGTGCGTTAGTCTTTATTATCTATGGCCTCGAATTGGACATGGCTGTGAAACTTGGTATGTCAGGATATTTACCTGCCATTATCGTTCATATTGTAGCTGTACCGTTCATAATTAAGCCGGTACTTTCACAGATTTATGACCCACTTGAAGAAGCCGGAACAACTTCCGATGCCATACAGTCAGCACCAAAAATTGAGAACCAAGTTAAGAGTGTAGCGCAGGGGAGAACTTCCATTGCTATCTCGAAATCAAAAGGTTTTGTATCTTCTAAGAATGAACAGAGACCAGTCTCGGATACTGGGAAGCTGGCCGCTGCCACGAATGAAAAAGAAGATTCTTTCATAACGAGACGTGGTGATATAGACGGTTTCGAAAGAGCTATAAAGTATGTTGCCGAACATGGAGCTGTTGAAGTTGCATGTGTTGTTGATTCGGAAGGTCTTATGATGGCTCATATTCAGCGAGGTACTTTTGCGGCTGAAGATTGGGCTCCGCTTTCATCCCTTTTCTTGAAGTGTAACGAAGAAGTCTTGAAGAAATGTGATCTTGGACTTCCGGAAAAACTCGATATCCTTGTTAATGACAAACGAATTATTATCGCACAAGTTGGCAACTTCATCTTGCAGGTGGTCGCCGAACGGCAGAGCGATGATTTCTTAAATATACGAATTGGTCAGGCGGTTGATATGATAGCAAAATATGTTAAAGCAAAATACAGTTACTCGGTTAAAGAAAACGGGGAGAAGTCCCATGCATGAAGTATTAAATGAATTAAATAAAGTTGCCGGTGTTACAGGTTCTATGTTGGTCGGCAAGGATGGTATTGTGATTGCAGCTAATCTTGATACCACGTTTGAAAGCGAAACAGTGGGCGCGCTGGCGGCTTCGATATCTTCCAATATCCAGAAGTCTCTGGAACGACTTAAGATAAGTCCTCTTTCGCAGGTTACAATCGAGGCAGAAAATGCCAAATTGTTCTTCACCGAAGCAACAATTGGAATTCTCGTTGTAACCACAGAAACCGATGTGAACATCGGATTGATTAGATTGGAAATTAAACACGCAGTCAATAAACTGAAAATGGCGGGCTGAGTAGAATATAGGACTGAGGATTTAAAAGTATGGTATCAATAAACTATTCAGCGAGAGAAGTATGTTGCAAAATTGTCTATTACGGGCCGGGTTTGTCGGGGAAGACAACCAACTTGCAGTATGTGCATGAAAAGGTGCCCAGTAATACAAAAGGCAATCTGATTTCACTCGCTACGGAAGCAGACAGGACATTGTATTTCGATTTCCTGCCTATAAATATCGGAACAATCAACGGTTTTCAAGCCAAGTTCCAACTCTACACCGTACCGGGACAGGTCTATTATAATGCGACCCGTAAGCTTGTACTCCGTGGAGTTGATGGGCTCGTCTTTGTGGCTGACTCTCAGCCTGACAAGATGGATGAGAATGCTGAGTCACTCGCTAATCTGTGCGATAACTTGAAAGAGTATGGCTACGATCCTGCGGTTATTCCTATCGTGATGCAATATAACAAGAGAGACCTTCCTGGTGTCTTGTCGGTCGAAGAACTTAATGCCAGACTGAATACTTATAACTGGCCGCATTTTGAAGCGTCAGCTACAGTAGGCAATGGTGTTTTTGACACCCTGAAAATGGTAATTAAAATTGTCCTTGAAAAGGCCAAGACAGCGAGCAGTTCAAAACTGACCAGCAAATCTGAATCTTCTGCCGAAGGGAACCGGCCTGCAATGGCAGGTTCATCAACTGGAGGTACAGCTGTTGCAGAAGCTCCAAAAGTTGATACTGATGAAGACTTCAGACCGTATCCAGGTGGACATACAGGTGGTGTTCCTGTTCAGAAGGCTGCGCCGAGTAATGCGGTAGCAACTGCTACTGTTGCTGCTTCTTCTGAAGCAAAGACCGAAGGAACGGTTGAATCTAATCATGATAATGAAAAATCAAATATAGATAATTCGACTACAATGTCGGAACCGAAAGCAGATGTACCTGTTACCCCGCTAATGGCCCCACCACTCAGACGAAGAGGTGATGGAGCAAAACGCGGATTCTTTAAACGTTTATTTGGAATAAAATAGTCAGGAGATTTCGATGTCTGGCAACGATTTAATAATCTACGAAGAAGAGACCAACCGCATGAATGATATGTTGAGCAAAATGCTCAAAGGTTGCGAAGCAAAGTGCGCTCTGTTGGTTGACAAGGATGGGCACCTGATAACCCGACAGGGATTTACGCACTCGCTTGATACAACGGCATTGGCAGCATTGCTGGCCGGATCGTTTGCATCAACGAGAGAGATTGCAAAACTGGTCGGGGAACCAGAATTCTCTGTTCTCTTTCATCAGGGTAAAAAAGATCATATCCACATGTCTATTGTGGGGGAACGTTCAATTTTAGTAGTAATCTTTGATGACCGCACCACTATCGGTATGGTCAGGCTTTATGCCAAAGAAACTGCGATCGAACTTTCTAATGTATTTAAAGAAATTTCGGAAAAGAGCGGCAGTGATAAACCGGAACTTTCAGATGAATTTGCAGATGCTGCCAGCGATAAACTTGATGATATCTTCCAGGACTAAAAGTTCCCGTTGAAGGATTTGTTGTTGGGTAAAAGTCTGTATTTAGAACTATTAAGATAGAACGGTGATTAATTCTATATGTCCACTGAATTAAGTGCAATTCTGGTTGAAGCCGGAAAAATAACCGATGAGCAGGCAAAAGAGGCTCTTGATGTTTCAAAGGAACAAAAGAAGACCTTCGAACAGGCTCTTTTGGATATCGGTGCGGTCAATTCAACTGATGAAATCTCACAATTCGTAGGGAAACACTTAAAAATTGGTGCTCTGCGACTGGGTGATGTTGAGCTTAATCCTGAAGTGGTCAAACTGATTCCGTTGGATATTGCGCGGAAATTTCATGTCATTGCTATTTCCAAGATCAACAAAACGTTGCTCGTTGCTATTAGTGATCCAAACAATATCTATGTTCTCGATGCTGTAAAGTTTATTACCGGATGTACAATTCAACCGGTCATTTCGCCGGAAGAGGCAATCGACAAGTCGATTGAATCTTACTATGCCGATGCGAGCAACCTCTCTGATATTATTTCCGATCTCGAAGATGATCAGGACCTTGAAGTTGTTGAAGTAGATGACGGCGTAAACGAAGGTGACCTGCTTGCAGCTATCGAAGATAAGCCGCTTGTTAAATTGGTTGATTCAATTATTGGCGACGCAATCAGAATTGGTGCATCGGATATTCATATTGAAACTTATGAAAAGCGGATTCGAGTAAGGTATCGTGTCGATGGCGAACTAAAAGAGATGGCCCCATTGCCGTACAAGTATCGTGCTGCAATCGTTTCGCGTGTAAAAATTATGGCTGATCTTGATATCTCCGAACGACGTTTACCTCAGGATGGCCGTATTAAAGTTAAATATGGTGGTCGAACAGTTGACCTTCGTGTCTCGGTCCTGCCACTTATCTTTGGTGAGAAAGTCGTTATGCGTATTCTTGATCCGAATGCGCTTAAAGTTGATATGACCAAGCTTGGCTTCCGTCAGGAAGATTTGAATAAATTCCAGGAGAAAATTCATTCTCCTTATGGAATTATTCTGGTAACCGGACCTACGGGATCAGGTAAAACAACGACGCTTTATTCGGCTCTGGCCCAGATTAACACGATTGATGTTAACATTATGACTGCCGAGGACCCGGTTGAATTTAACTTTGAAGGTATTAACCAGGTTGCTGTAAAATCCGAAATCGGACTTACTTTTGCGTCTGCTTTAAGATCATTCCTCAGGCAGGATCCTGATATCGTTATGGTCGGTGAAATTCGTGATACTGAAACAGCCGAAATCGCTATCAAAGCAGCATTAACCGGTCACCTTGTATTTTCAACCCTGCATACAAATGATGCACCATCTTCAGTGACGAGGCTTATTGATATGGGTGTACCATATTACCTTGTCGCTACTTCGACTCAGCTAATTATGGCTCAACGTATGACCAAGAAAATTTGTCAGAAGTGCAAAGAAGAGGTCAATCTGACTCAGGAACAGCTCGACTCATTAAGTGTCCCGCCCGATGTTCTGCGTGGAATCAGATCTTTCCGTGGCAAAGGTTGTTCTGATTGCAATCAGACCGGCAAGTCGGGTCGAACTGGTATATACGAAGTGATGCCGTTCTCGCCCGCAATTGAACAGCTTATCCTGGATCAAGGTACAGAAACAGAACTTAGAAAACTCGCCCTTAAAGAGGGTATGTTCTCATTAAGAATGGCTGCAGTTGAAAAAATGAAGAACGGTGAAATTTCTATTGATGAAGTTTTTGCCATTACCACAGCCTGATTTTGGTTAATCGTCGAATTTGCTGACTTTCAATCAGTTATAAACCCCTCAATTAAGCTTATTTCTCAAGATTCAACTCGGTTTAGCCGATAATATAGAATGAGCGTTATTCCCAAACGGGAGACGGTCTGTTTGGATTAATATTATTGGAGAAACGTTATATGTCGTTACGTGAATTGCTTGAACAGATGTTGAAAATGGGTGCTTCGGATCTTCACCTGACAGCAGGTTCACCGCCAATTATTAGAATAGATGGTAAGCTACAAAAACTTGGTGATTTCGATATGCTCAGCGCCGAGCAGACTAAGAAACTTGCCTACTCAATGCTAAACGAAAAGCAAAAACAGAAATTTGAACAAACGTGGGAACTCGATTTTTCGTTTGGTGTCGAGTCAATGAGTCGCTTTAGAGCTAACATGTTTATGCAACGTGGCAATGTGGCAGTCGCACTCAGGCAGATTCCATATAAAATCATGTCATTCGAAGAGCTTAAGCTTCCGAAAGTTATTGCTGAATTCGCAAATCTTCCGCGTGGATTAATTCTTGTAACAGGTCCAACAGGTTCAGGAAAATCTACGACGCTTGCATCTGTCATAGACAAAATCAATCGTGAAAGACCTGTGCATATTATTACTGTTGAAGATCCAATAGAATATTTGCACCGTCATCAGACAGCAATTATAAATCAACGTGAAGTTTATTCTGATACAGCATCGTTCGCACGCGCTCTTAAATCGGCATTACGTGAAGACCCCGATGTTGTTCTTATTGGTGAGATGCGTGATCTTGAAACCATTGAGGCAGCTCTTTCGATTTCTGAAACGGGTCACCTTGCTTTTGCAACTCTCCATACTAACTCGTGTGCAGAAACAATAAATCGTATTGTAGATGCGTTTCCGGCTAACCAGCAGGAACAGATAAGAGTCTCGCTGTCATTTACTCTTCAGGCAGTAGTGTCACAAATATTGCTTCCAAAAGTAGGTGGTGGACGAGTGATGGCCCTTGAAATTATGGTCGCAACCCCAGCGATTAGAGCGATTATTAGAGACGACAAAGTTCATCAAATCTATTCAATGATTCAGTCCGGACAGAAGTACGGCATGAAAACAATGAACCAATCGTTATTTGAATTATATACAGCCGGTAAAATTTCGCTAAACGACGCCATGAGTTATTCACATCATACCGATGAATTAAGCGAAATGATATCAAGACAGAAATCTCCGGCTTTCACTTAGTAGGTGATTGGAAAAGGAATTACTGATGCCAGTATTTGATTACAAAGGCAAAACTCTCGCCGGGGCGGCAGTCGCCGGCTCGATGAAAGCTAATACAAAGCAAGACCTGGAACGGGTGCTAAGGCAAAACCGTATCCTGGTTACATCAATTTCGAAAAAGGCTCCGGAACTAAATATTAAATTTGGTACCGGAATCGCACGTATTGAAGTGTCAAGGTTTACTCGTCAGTTTGCCACCATGATTGGGGCTGGACTGCCAATGGTACAATGCTTGGAAATTCTCACCTCCCAGTCAGAGAATAAGGAACTTTCCAAGGTTATTAATCAAGTGAAAGATTCCGTTCAGGGTGGTTCAACGCTCTCAGAAGCATTGTCCCGACAACCAAAGATATTTGATCCGCTCTATACTAATATGGTTGAAGCTGGTGAAGTTGGTGGTGCTCTCGACGTTATTTTGGTCCGATTGGCGGTATATCGTGAAAAAGCTGATCAGCTGATTAGAAAAGTTAAAGGTGCTATGATCTATCCGGCAGTTGTTGTAATCGTTGCAACCGGTGTTACTGTCGGTATGTTAACCTTTATCGTGCCTGTCTTTGCAAAGATGTTTGGCGGAGTTGGTGCAGCTCTTCCTACTCCGACGCAGGTTGTGCTCGATATCTCTAACTTCCTCTCAGCAAATTTCCTCTATCTTACAGGAGGAACTATAGGATTGAGTGCTTTATTCCTTTGGTGGAAAAAAACACCCGCTGGTGCATTACTTTTCGATAGATTCATGCTGATCGTTCCGGTCATGGGTAACCTTATAAGGAAATCATCAGTAGCTCGTTTTGCAAGAACTCTTAGTACATTGTTATCTTCAGGTGTTTCGATTATTGAAGCATTGAAAATTACATCAAAAACCGCCGGCAATCTTGTCGTTAGCAACGCAATCAATAAATCGGTTCTTGCTATTGCAGAAGGTGATACAATTACTGGTCCGCTCAAAGAAACCGGAGTATTCCCACCAATGGTTATTCAGATGATTGGTGTAGGAGAGAAAACTGGTGGCCTGGATGATATGCTTAACAAAATTGCCGACTTCTATGACGAAGAAGTTGATGAAGCAGTTACCGCTCTTACCTCTGTCATTGAACCGATTATTATCGTTTTGATGGGTGGTATTATCGGTGGTATTCTTGTCGCTATGTACCTGCCGATGTTTGATATCATTGGTAAGATATAAAACTGTCGAACTCTGATTTCACAGGAGTCAGGCGATGAACAACAAATTATAAACGATAACGGCACCTTAACAGGTGCCGTTCTTATTCTATGAATAGTTCTGAGAGAATAAAAAGACTCGGTTGGTTTCTGCCACTAAAATTGGCATCGTATATAATATTAATGTCAGTGGTTGTGGTATGGATGGGCTTCCCGCAATACTTGCAAGCTCAGATTGTTGCATATTCATTTCTGACACTTGCTTTCACAATAGCTCTTTCCTTAGAAAAAAAAATAAAGCTGCAAAACGCTTTAACGCTCTTAATAGCGCTTCAAATATTAGTAGAAATATCAATTGAATCCGGAGTTATATACGCCACTGGAAATGTAAACTCCTCTTTCTCAGCACTTTATATTCTAACGATTGTATCTGCCGCTTTAGCCTATCGACTGGTGGGTACGCTGTTGGTAGCATCAACAGTCTCAGCTGCCTACGCCTTCATAATTTGGCTGGGGCTTTCCTCGGGTACAGACTCAGAGATTTCTGTCCAGGCTCTCAAAACTATTTTCTCAGCTCAAGACTCGGTTTTTTACTCAATCTTCCTGCACATACTCATATTCTATCTTGTTGCGTTTATCTCAGGATATCTGGCCGAACGATTGAGTTCAAGCGACCTGAAGCTTGAGAATGCGTCTCGAGAATTAAGACGAGCCAAGCTCGAAACAGATGAAATTCTCACCCACTTAAACTCTGGACTTTTGACCGTAGATTCCAGAGGTGAAATTATATATTTCAATAAAGCTGCTGAGCATATATTGGGGTACACCGAAGAACAGGCTCAAGGTATGTTATGTTCTGAAATATTCGGTGATAGAATGCCTGCGCTCGCTGCTTGTTTGATGGATGGTATTAATTCACGAATAGTCTATCCTCGTAAAGAGCTGACAATTCTTGGTCGTTACCGTAATGAACTTCCTCTGGGACTTTCAACATCAATTCTTTCGGATGAAAGCGGACGACTTAGAGGAATTATCGGAATATTTACTGAACTGACAGAAGCAAAACAGTTAGAAGCAAAAGTACGTTCAGCAGATCGTCTTGCCGCAGTTGGAGAATTGTCAGCTTCTATTGCCCATGAAATCAGAAATCCACTCGCCTCAATCTCGGGCTCTGTACAGGTGCTTCGCTCAGAGCTTGAATTAACCGGCGACAATGGTCGTCTGATGGATTTGATTGTCAAAGAGTCAGATCGTCTCACAAATATTCTTACTGACTTCCTTGTTTATTCAAGAATATCACGCCCGGTGTTTAACAAAGTTGAGCTTTGTCATATTATTACTGATGTTATCGAATTGCTCAGACATGATGACTCGTATAACGATAAGATCACTATCGGGCTAAAAAGTGATGAAGTTGCGATTTACGTTGTTGGCGATGAAGGACTAATCAAACAGCTTATTATGAATCTTGCCATTAATGCGTGTCAGGCGTTTGAATCAGGAAACGGCGAAATTATCTTTAGTATTTTTAAAGATGAACAGGCAGGTAAAGTGAATCTGTTTGTTTCAGACGATGGTCCTGGAATTGCCGACGACGTCCATTCAAAGGTGTTTGAACCATTCTTTTCAACTAAGAAAGATGGCACCGGGCTTGGATTGTCGATAGTCCACAGGATAGTGACTGCTATCAAAGCTACAATCAGACTCCTTCCAGACGTTTCTAAAGGGACTACTTTTCAGATCGGTTTTTCATTATATGGCTGGAGCCCGCAAAAAACTCTCCCAACAGAGTATTCTCAAGAAAAGACCAGCCCAACACTGTTTTCATCCTGACCTTTTAGGCCTTGATTTTTGGCCATTCTTCCTTACATTTCTGAATTGTACTAATTCTTGGAGAAAAAAAATGCAACGATCGATCTTAAAGACATCAATAGTCGGAATTCTGTTTGGTCTAATTCTATCAGGGTGCGGAGCCCCAAAACAGCTTACTATAAATCATGAAAACATAGAAACAAGCGGACCAGTAGTCATTGCAGCTTCACCTGATGGCTTTCAGATGACTGCACGTCATCTGTTTGACAAACTCTCGGCGAGCCTCATGGTCATGCCCGGCGGTACCTTTGATACCGAACGGTCACGTTTTCTGCGCGATTCTATTCTGGTGGACACTCTTGCAGGTTTGGCCGGAAACGATATTAAGCTTTCCAATGATTACTTTGAGCTGATTCAATATAAACATATGTTTTATGATTATCTGTTGGATCAATATTGGAATAGAACTCTGTATGACATTACTTCTACCGATTCAGTTGAAGTAGTTGCTTTCTACCATGAAAATGATTCTCTGTTCTCAATTGAAGAACAGGTTAATCTTTATCATATACTTTCAAGCCCTCGCACTCTTAAGATAGGTCCAGATTCTACTTATTTCAAAGATGCTACCGGTGAACAACTATTCTCTGCCGCAGAAGATTATATACTAAAGATTAAACAGTTGCTTGATTGGGGTGAGCCGTTCCAAAATGTTGCCTTTCAGTACTCACATGATGCCTCCTCGCAAAAAGATGGTGGTTATATGGGGTGGACATTACGTGAGCAATATCTTGATCCGTTTGATTCAATAGCATTTTCTTTAAATCCTGATGAATACTCAGAGCCGTATTCGGACCGTGATGGATGGCATATCTTATTTATTGATGGTTATCTTCCCGATGGTCCTCTTTCACTTGATTCAGCAACGGTTTTTGAATCAGCTCTTCAAACTCTTCTTACTTACAAGTCAAACCAGGTGCTTGAGATAAGACTTGATTCTTTGAGGAAGTCAATCAATATCAAACCGAACGAAGCGATTCTAAATGAAAATATTCATCTTCTCGATGACAAAGTTTGGGTTTGTGTGGTAAATGGAATTGATACTATCGACGTTCGTACTTTGAAGCAATACGAAGAGGGCTTTCGTAGAAAATATAATGTTGACAATACAACACCAGATCAGAAATTAGAAATGATGCTCGAACCTGCGATGAAATTAGTACAGGTTCAGGCTGCACGGGCTGCAGGTATTGATACTATACCGGCCGTTGTTACTAAAGAACAGACAATCAAATATCTCAGGAAGAAAGCTATTATCTTAAAAGAATCGAAAGATGATAGTTGGACGCCTGAAGTCAATTCAATTCAGGCATACTATGATGCACACATTGATGAGTATGTATTAGATAAGACAATCAAAGTAGAATTTATCGGAACAACTGATTCTTCGTTCGGTGAATTTCTTCAGACACAGGCCGAAAGTGGTCTTGATATGTCGGAAATCGTCGCTGATAATTCTGGTAGCGGTTATTCTATCACACATTTTGATATGAAGTGGGTCTCGAAATCTGACCTTTCAGATGAAGTTTTTAGGCTTGCGTCAAGAACGAGACCAGGTCAAATCAGCAGCATGCTCAAAACCGATGATGGTCTTTTTGTAACTTTGAAAGTTTGGCAAAGAAGAGAGTCACGAACTTTTGAACTCGCCCGTGGTGATATTAAAATGAAAATGGTGCGCACGCATCGTGATGAAATTTGGGGAAATTTTCGTGATAAACTCTTCTCTAAATACAAAATTATATTCCCGGTACAAGTTGAAGAGATCGGCATTGATAACTACCACGTAAGAATTAAGAATTACGAGTAGAACTATAAGTGGAGTCAGATTTAGCAGAACCTACAGGCCAGATTAGTTTCGCACAGGAACTGGCTCGTAAAGCGACCCACACAGGAGCGCTTATAATCCCATTCGGGTATTACCTGCTTGAGCTTTCAAAATCTGAAATGCTTTCAATTATGATACCGGCTGCGATGCTTATGATCTTGATTGATATATCGAGACTGCGCAAGTGGGCTTTCTATCAGAAGTTTGCTTCAAAACTAATTCAGCCGATGATGCGTGGGCATGAAAACGCAGGCGATTTCTCCGGTGCCACTTATATACTTATCTCCGTATGTTTGACCGTTGCATTATTTGACAAGCCTATAGCTGTTGCCGCGCTGGCGTTTATAATGGTTGGCGATTCATTAGCAGCTTTAATAGGTCGAAAATTTGGGTGTCACAAGTTTGGACGTAAGTCTGTTGAGGGTTCTCTTGGTTGCCTTGCTGGTACAATCGGTGTTGCTTATTTTGCTCCTGAATTAGCCTTTTCAGTAGGCGTTTTTGGTGCTATTGTTGCGACTGTAGCAGAAGCTCTCTCACTTAAAATCGATGATAATATTTCTGTTCCGCTTG
>JAUVAR010000200.1 GCA_030591625.1 Candidatus Zixiibacteriota bacterium | reverse complement strand
GCCTGTTATATTCATTGTTAGATAAGCTTGAGAGTTTTCCTTCAGGTATCGACCGAGATTAAGAACAAAGGCTATAAGCAGAAGGGCAACTCCAGCCGAGCCAACAATAGTTGGTAAATCCAATATTATCTCCCTGACTAATTAGAATCTGAGTGTACAGCAAAGAAAAGAATTGTTCATCCCAATAGCGAGTAAGAAGAAATTTATTTAACTACTGATGCGAACTTAAACCAACCGAGATCTTATCTTTTGAAGTTGCGACCGATTTCTTCTTCATTTTTGCGCGGAATTCATGGATCTCATCCAAGTCAAGAGTGATGCTGAGTATCCTCTTCTGTTGTTCTCCGTCTGTTTCAACCCGCGAGACCACTCCCCACGGTGATGCTGCAAGTGACCGCCCCTGCAACGGCCTGCCAAACAATTCCCCAACACCACAAACTTTAATCAGATATGACGATGATCTAATTGCACCATCGATGAAATATAGTTTATCGCGGTAGTTCTTTTGAGAAATTGAATCATCTGGTCTATAGGGTGACGTTGTGGGGACAAAGATAATATCAACACCGGCTTTTCCCATCTCATCAAACTGACGAGGTTGAAAGACATCGCCACAAATCATAATCCCAATGCGCACGCCATCAATATCAAGCACCAGGCTTTTTTCACCCGGAGTAATACCAGCTTGCACTTCACCAGGTACCGGGGATCGTTTCCAGTAACGATCAATAACAAGACCACGATTGATGATATAGCAACTGTTATATAAATTATCATCATCCACATCAACAATCGTACCGCCGATAATGCAGGTTGATAGTTGATCCGACAGACGAATCAGATGATTGAGATATTCGCGATTCTTTAATGCAGCCCGATGAAAATCTTTGACATTCGAGCCAAGCATATAATACTCTGGAAGACAAACAAAATCAGGACGTTGCTTGAAAATGTGAATCTTCTCTTCAAGCGTCAGAGATTCGCCCAGTCGTGCCTGTACAGCAACAATGCGAACTAACATTCAGTAGTTACCTTATTCATATAAGTCATACTACTGAGTACGAAAATATATTCAACAGGTTTATGATTTTTAGCAAACGATTGTTAAATTCAGTCTAACAATTGACGTAATTTGGTCCTTCTCCACCCTGAGGAGTCACCCAGCGTATCACCTGATACGGATCAGCAATATCGCAAGTCTTGCAATGCACACAATTTGACGGTGTCAGGAGCAATTTCTTTTTGCCTTTATTCTCGTCATCATCAATCATCTCATAGACTTGGGCCGGACAAAAATGCTGGCAGGGGTTGCCGTACTCTTCGGTACACTTCGTATTACAAATGTCTATATCTGAAATGACCAGATGCGAGGGCTGATGTTCTTCATGCATTGTTCCAGATTTATAAACGTCAGTTACTTTATCGAAAGTGTATTTGTTGTCGAGCTTAATGCATTCCTTCTCCGGAGCCTTTCCAAATTTAGCTTTGAACTGATCTTTAGTAAGCATCGCTTCGGAGTCTTCTTTATTGACTCGTCGATTGAAAAGCCCCGCACCACCTGTGATCGTTTGTATACCGGCATGAAAGACACCCGTCCAAAGACCTCCATGAAAAGCGGCATGGAAATTACGAGCTCCGTACATTTCATCTTTCGCCCAACTCGATTCGAATCGACTGGCATAATTAGAAAGAGCTTTAACACTAAAGTCATCATTCTTGAGAGACTCAAATAGTGTCTCTGCGGCCATAATGCCTGACTTGATTGCGAGATGCAAACCTTTCAGACGTTGAGCATTTAGCAAACCGGCAGAATCACCACAGAGCATTAGACCATCACTGAACAACTTTGGCATTGAATAGAATCCGCCAACCGGCATCGTCTTCGCACCATAATTCGACATCTGTCCGCCCTCTAAGACATCTTTAATAATATTGTGAGTTTTATAGCGTTGGAATCGCATGTGTGGATCATTGGTTGGATCGGGTGAATCGAGGCCAACGGCAAAGCCGACCGAAACCATTTTATCCGACATTGCATAGACCCAGCCACCACCATACTCATTGCTCGGTTGAGGCCATCCCACAGTATGAATAACATCACCAGCTTTTATCCGCCCTTCAGGAACCTCCCATATCTCTTTAACTCCGGTAAGATAACTTTGAGGGAGTGAATCTTTCTTCAATTCAGGAATCTGTTCAAAGGCCTGACGAGTAAGCGAACCATGCACACCTTCGCACAGTATCGTAACTTTCGCTTTTACCATTGTGCCAGGTTCGAAGTTTGGTTTTTGAGAGCCATCTTTATCAAGACCGAGATCGACTGTCTGCACACCGGCAACACGACCATCTTCGACAAGCAAATTAATCCCTGCCAACTCAGGATAAATATCAAGCCCCATAGCCTCAACCTGCTCTCCCATCCAACTGGAGAGCTTGTTGAGTGAGATCACATAGTTGCCATGGTTTTGCAACGAGGGTGGCATGAATGGTGATTTAATGCTTCCATCAGCCGAGAGGAGGTAGAATTTATCCCCTTTAACTTCAGCTTCCAGAGGTGCCCCTTTCTCTATGAAGTCAGGAATCAATTCTTTAAGCCCGCGCGGATCCATGACTGCACCGGAAAGAGAATGTGCTCCTACATAGGAGCCTTTTTCCATCAGCATAATTTCGGGCATTTCTACAGATGAGTCAGCAGCAACTAATTGTGCAAGCTTGTAGGCAACGGCAAGACCGGCCGGACCGGCCCCAACGATAAGAATATCAGTTTCGAGGGTTTCGCGCTCTATATCCACCAGACAATTCCTCCGTAAGAGTTAATGCCCTAATATAGAACAGTAAAGACGAAAATGAAAGAACAGCAACAAGCAGTTGCAGAAATTATCTTCCGACGCTACTGGAATCTTCCCTGCGACGTCCTGGTCTGCGTCCTCCACTACCACCGCTATGACCGCTATGACCGCTATGACCGCCACCATTCTGACGACCTTTGCGCTGTTCAACGATTGGTTTTGGAACGCCTTCATCGGCCGCCATACCGTTAGCGCCAATCTGAAGCATCTGAGCTATCTTCTTCTTGTCACCACCAACAGTAAGTAGCCGTGATGTCATAATTAAAGGACATCTAAGCAGGGTGTTGTCTTCTGCAATCATTTCGATAAGTTCTGTGCGATCAGGTAGTTTCTCATCCAGGCCATTCTTATGATACGCCTTAGACATTTTGTTCAAGAAACTTCCCAAATGATAATGCCCCAGAATCTTGTCAAGCTCTGCATAAGAAAGCGGCATCTTTTTAAAATCGCGGGATATCAATAAGACACCAGAATCCTCAATGAACTTGCGAATTTCCTTGTGATGCTCCTCGTCTCCGTAGGTGTAGTATCTGGCACGCTTGGGAGCCATTTTGACCTCCTAATAAATAAAACCTAAGAACCACACGGTCAATGTGGCATAACTTAGAAAAAGTAATCTGTGATTCGTCGAACAATTCCCTCTAATGGAAAAGTCTATGGGAATACCGATCTGGCTGAAAAAAGATAGCCCGAATCATGAGCGACTTCATAATCGCATTTTCTTCATAAAAGTCAACTTAAAACTTAACAATATTACCAAATAACAGCTTCCAGAGCCTCTTTACATGATATTCTGACTGTTTTAGGCTTTCGCTTTACTGAAACAGAAATCATTACCAATGAAACCTGATATGCATTTTCTCCTCAGGGAGAGCTTTGTGAAGGGGACATCCTTCTAAATATATTATCGGAATTAGAACTGAAACACTTTATGATGTCGTTATCTTTATAACGAAATGCAGACAATAAAGTTCCACTTTTACGAATCCCCTGAAACCAATAAGGCTATAGCTTTACCGCTATTCCAACCCCATCTCTGATAGGCATTATTGAGGTCATAAAGCGCGAATCAGAAGATAACTGCTTATTAAACTTAATTATAGCTCTTGTTGTCTCATCAGGATTTGGTTCAAAAACCTGCCCCGACCACAATAGATTGTCTGTTATAAATATCCCACCGGGCTTAAGCAATCGGGCGGCATGCTCAATTGTATCGGGATAAGCTTCTTTATCAATGTCGTTGAAAATGATATCATAAGACCCCTCAAGCTTGGCAGCTATTTCAAGAGCATCACCAATGCGATAATCAAAGGTTGTAAATAGGTCCGCTCGTATAAAATACTCCAAAGCTAAGTTCCTATTATTACTATCAGAATCGGTTAACAGGATACTACCTTCATCACCTATCGCCTTGGAAAACCAAAACGCAGAATATCCGAAACCGGAGCCGAGTTCGAGAATATTTTTTGCATTCGAAATTCGAGCGAGTTGAAAAAGGAGTGCTCCTACCAATGGTCCAACAATGGGAAAATCCTGTTCAACTGCACGAGCTTCCATTTCATGCAAGACAGGGTCTCTCTCTTGTGGGAGCTGACTTAAATAATCACTAATTTTAGATAACATTTATTTCTCTTCTTGTTAGATATCAATAAAAACAGAGCCATCTTTAATTTCAACATCATACGTCTTGAGGTCAAAACCTTTATTACTCAGGCACTTGCCGGTTTCGAGATCGTAAGTCCAGCTATGCCATTTACATGTTATAACACCATCCTTGACCGGGCATCCAACCAATGGTGCTCTCATATGTTTGCAGTCTGACTGAATCCCATAATACTTTCCATTGTGCATAAAGACAGCCACTCCACGGGCCAGGATTCTTTTTTCTATCCCCTCACCCTCTTTGAATTGATCTACCGTCCCAATCTTAATACGCACCTAAAATCCTTTGTAAATTAATATCCAATTTATGGTATGATACATTTATATCATAAATGTTATAACATTGTCAGTTTGTCAACTATCAACCACCAAGTGCTGTTTTTAGTTCCAGCCACACAGCTGATATCCTAATTTGTCAAACCAACTATTGCAAGACAACAGCTTACAAGAAACCTCTTTGTAAACGGATCAAGATGCCTTATATTTTGTATAATCTGAAATTATGCAATAACAGGAGGACTTATGTTCCGTAGATTAGTTTTCTTTGCTTTGGCGATTACCCCTTTAGCCTTTATCGGATGTGGTAGTGATGATGATGACGACGGTGGCACAGGACCAACCGACCCACCAAAAGTTGTTGCGTATGCATCCACCGAGACTCCGTCGGCAACCGATCCGGATGCCTCTATCTGGACAAATGCAACTCCAAAATTGATTGACATTACTTCGGGATCAATATCCGGCAGTAGTGAGTACAGACCCTCAAGCACTACCGCATTGGCAGGAGTTGCAACAGAAGTTACTGTACAGGCTATCGTTCATTCTGATACTCT
>JAUVAR010000201.1 GCA_030591625.1 Candidatus Zixiibacteriota bacterium | reverse complement strand
TGGCAAAGGGCACGAGTATTTTATAGCGGAAGGGATTGAAAAGCTCTTAAGGTTTCAGCGAAATAATGGAGCGTTCACGTATTGGCCCGGATCGGGACGGATTCATAACTGGTCTTCGATTTATGCTGCTCATTTTCTTGTCGAGGCACGCCTTGCCGGATATGAAGTAGAAAGTTCCGGGTATAAAAAAACGATACGGTTCCTTCAGGACATTGCTCGCAGGAAGGGTTATAAAAATATCGGAGTTGAGCATCGTATTTATGCATGCCTGGCTTTGGCTAAAGCAGGTAAGCTTGATCGAAAATTGTTTAATCTCCTGACCGGCTTTAGCAGAAATGATCTTCCTGTGTATGCCTCATATCAGTTAGCTTATGCACTTGCGTTGGCTGGAGATGTAGAGGCTGCGAAAGAAATTGTACCATTTGATATTCAACCTGATCTTTCACTTCCTGAATCTGGCGGAAACTTTTCTTCGGGTGTTCGAAATGATGCGATACTTCTTGATCTAATATTGAATGTTGATCCAACAAATCCTTCAACTGCTGTATTGGCACGATCATTACTTGAGAGTTCGCGGGTTGGTCGCTGGTACAATACTCAGACGACAGCTTTTGCATTGATGGCTCTCGGTAAATATTTCCGTAGTTTTGAACCTTCATCTTTTGATGGAGAAATTTCTATCGTTGATGGGGAGAGCTATGCGATTGATACTGCTGAATTTGTATTGACGGGTGAGCAGCTTAGTGGAAAACTGCTAACTATAACATTGGATGGCAACGGTCCATGTTTTTATTACTGGCAGGCGAGCGGAATTCCTTTGAGCAATGATAGTTTGGAGTACGAGCGGGGGATAAGTGTTGCGCGTGAATATTTTGATGCGAATGGAACACCCGTTGATTTATCTGGCGTTGAGCTGGGAGAACAGTTGGTCGCTCATATTTCAATCAAATCGACTCATAAGTTTCTTCATAATGTGGTGATAGCTGATTTACTTCCGGCTTGTTTTGAAGTTGAAAACCAACGCCTGGCAACCTCGGCTGTTATGCCATGGCTGCCACGAAAATCAGACAAAGCGGAATATTTGGATATTCGTGATGATCGTATTTTGTTGTTCACAAACTTACAGGCTAAGAAAGTTCAGCATTATTATTATAGCTTAAGGGTTGTAGCGGCGGGAGATTTTGGGGTTCCTCCTGTGGCGGCTGAATGTATGTACAACCCGTTAGCGGCAGGTGCGGGGTCATCTGGGCGTGTGACTGTTGTGGTGCCATGAATCCAAAGAATAATTTGAGTTTCTCTAATGAACGAAGATAGTTGATAGTTATGAGAATAGAACGAACAAACATTAACGCAATCGTATGGATGAGAGTGATGTTGGGACGAGTCCCTTGTCGATTAAGAAGAATGCTTAAGCTTGTAGGGCTTACTGTTTTCTTGTGCGTAGTTTTGTTTGCTCTTTTCGATCAAGTTGTTTTTTCGTTTCCAACAGAGTTGCTAACTCGTAAACATTCAACGTTTGTTTATAGTAATAATGGCAGGTTGTTGACTGCGTTTACGTCGGAGGATCGTTTCTGGCGTAAGCCTGTCGAATTGAAAGATATTTCGCACAAACTTATTAGCAGTGTGATCGCTACTGAGGATAGGTACTTTTATTCGCATCCGGGCGTTAACGTTGTGTCGTTGGTTAAATCTGCAATTGCAAATTTACAGGCTGGTCGAGTAGTGCGTGGCGGTTCAACGATATCGATGCAGATATCTCGAATGATCGAACCTAAAGAAAGAACGATCCGAAATAAACTGTTTGAAATCTTCCGTGCCTTACAGATGGAACTTAGATACACTAAGAGTGAGTTGCTTGGGGTGTATTTTAATCTTGTGCCGTATGGTGGTAATATAGAGGGAGTGGGGGCGGCTTCTTATTTTTATTTTGATAAAGAACCGGATAAACTTAGTTGGTCGGAAGCTGCTCTTTTGACCGCAATTCCCGGGTCACCTGAGAAATTGAGGCCGGACAAATGTCTTGATTGCAGCAGGTCTCGCCAGGAATTTGTGCTGGCTCGTTTACATCATGATGGTGTTATCTCATCTTTAGATTATAAGGCGGCATTGACCGAAGAGATACCCTCGCAGAGATTGCAGGTTCCACGCCATGCGCCACATCTTGCTGTGTCATTACGCTCTGAATATCCTGAGGCGAGTTTGTTGAAGACAACAATTAGATATAATATACAAGAAGTTTGTGAACGAATTGCGCGGACATATCATCAAAAGTATAAGGCGAAAGGAATTAACAATCTGGCCATTGTAGTTATCGATAATGATAAGTCGGAAATAATGGCTGTTGTTGGCTCTCCTGATTTTGATGATGGGCGCCATAGCGGGCAGGTTGATGCATCGAAGGCAGCACGTTCGCCTGGTTCTGCTTTGAAGCCGTTTGTGTATGGGGTGGCGTTTGATCTTGGAACACTTTCGCCTGAAATGATGGTTCCTGATATTCCGGTTAACTATGATGGTTATCGTCCGGTGAATTATGATGAGTCGTATCGGGGTTTGATTTCTGTTCGTGAGGCTTTGATTCATTCACTTAATATCCCTGCGGTAAATGCAGCTTTTGAGGTTGGATTGGAGAAATTGAATGAGGTACTAAGGCGCGGGCAATTGACAACGATTGACAAACCGTATCACTATTATGGTCTGCCATTGATTCTTGGTGCTGCCGAGGTTCGATTAACGGAGTTAACAAATTTGTATGCAGCATTGGCTCGTGATGGAATCTTTAAGCGTTTGAAAACATTAAAGAGTGATGAGAATGATGCTGGACTACAATTATATTCTCCTGAGGCGAGTTATTTACTTTCTGAAATATTGGTTGATTTGCATCGACCTGATTTGCCTGATAGCTGGAGGGCATCGGTTGGTAATTTTCCTATTGCATGGAAGACAGGAACATCGTACGGGCGACGTGATGCCTGGACAATTGGATATACACCGAGATATTCAGTTGGTGTCTGGGGAGGTAATTGCTCGGGTGAGGGGTCCGCTGAGCTGGTTGGGGCATCTATCGCGGCACCGATCATGTTTGAAGTTATGAGTGAGATCAATCGGGGCAAACAGAAAGAATGGTTTGAAGCACCGGCGGGGTTAAGTGAGCGGGTGGTGTGTGGTGTTAGTGGTCAGCCGGTTGGGAGGTTCTGTGATGAAACTACCACCGAAATATTTTTGATCGGAATATCACCTGCTGCAACTTGTTCGGTACATCGGCCTGTCTTTGTCGATCGTTCTACCGGCATGCGTTTGAGGGCGAGTTGTACTTCGGGAAGAGATTATGATCGAAAAATCGTAGAGATATGGCCACCACGCATTGCCAGTTGGTTAGTGAATAATGACATGAGTGCTCCGCTCGCACCTTATGACCCTGAATGTTTTGCGGGTGTTGATGGACAGAACCCGAGTATAATTTCGCCTGAGGATGGTGCAGTATTTGAAATTGCTTATGACCTTCCTTTGGAATATCAGAAGATACGACTTCAGGCTTCAATAGCATCTGGTGATGGAACTGTGCACTGGTTTTTAGATGGCAAGCATTTGAGGGCTGTTGAGGCGGGAGAGGTAACTTTCTATATGCCTGTGAAGGGGCGACACAAACTTCTATGTGTCGATGATGCGGGTCGATCAAGTACTGCTATTTTTCAGGTTAATTAGAACGACTATATCGAGACAAACAATTCTATCTATTTAAAATCATAAAAGCCTCGAAGGCTTAACGTATTGCTATACAAAAGCATACCCAATAGGCATTGTACATGTTTGTTTGCAGCTAAATTCTCATGCATTAGTTACAATTTGGGTTTTGTTGATACTAATGTACCGGACTCTAATGAACTATTTGCGTCAAGGTGTGTTGTATTTAGAACTAACTGTTAATATTAATTCTTGTAATGTAGATTAAAAATATCTATGATGGCAATGTTGAATAAATTATTTAATGTGATAGTGAGCGCAGTAAGGGAATATAATGAGTCTTGAAGCTGGACAGAAACTGGGGCCGTATGAAATAATAGAACAGGCTGGTGTTGGGGGGATGGGTGAGGTTTATAAGGCTCGGGACACTCGCCTTGATCGCACTGTTGCTATCAAAATCCTTCCTGCCAATTTAGCAAATAATCTGGACTTTAAGGAAAGATTTGATCGAGAAGCTAAGGCTATCTCCAGTTTAAACCATGCTCATATCTGTACACTTTTCGACATTGGGCGTGAAAATGGTATAGATTATCTTGTGATGGAATTTCTTGAGGGTGAGACACTTGCAGAAAGACTTTTGCGGGGGTCAATTCCGTATGAAGAAATGCTTCAGATTGCTGTTCAGGTTGCAAGTGGTTTAGATTCTGCTCATCAGCAGGGATTGATTCATCGCGATCTTAAGCCGGGCAATGTTATGCTTACCAGCGAAGGGGCGAAGCTGCTTGATTTTGGTTTGGCCAAGCATCAGTTTGGTGGTGGTGCTCCGGATGTTACAGCTATTACTCAGACAACGCCGTTGACGGGAGCAAATACTATCCTTGGCACAATGCAGTATATGGCACCGGAACAGCTTGAGGGTAAAGAGGCCGATGTACGGTCTGATATCTTTGCGTTCGGGGCTGTTATGTATGAAATGTCAACCGGGAAAAAGGCGTTTGAGGGGAGTTCTAATGCAACTTTGATCGCTGCAATTATTGAACGTGATCCGGTTTCGATTTCGGTGATTATGCCAATGACACCTCCGTTGTTCGAACGGTTGGTCAAAAAATGTCTATCTAAGGATCCGCGCCGTCGTTGGCAGTCGGCCTCGGATTTGTCGGATGAACTCCGTTGGATTTCGCAGGCTGGATCGCAGGTTGGACTTCCGGCACATCTTGCGGCGCGTCGCAAATTTAAATTTGATCTCGCTCGGGTAGTTGGAGCTGTGGCAATAGTAAGCACGTTAGTATTGTCTTATCTGTTTTATGCCGAGAAGCAAAAGCCTGCTGCCGAGATGCCTGTTGCACGCTACACTGTAAATATAAAACAGGGATTGAAAAATATATATTGGCCTCGCATATCACCGGATGGGAAGTCAGTTGCGTTTCATGCGGATGATTCACTTGGTACGAATCGTATTTGGATCAGGCCTATTAATTCACTTGAGGCATACCCACTATTGAATACTGAGAACGCCAAGCGATTCTTTTGGTCTCCTGATGGGACTCACGTTGCCTTTTTCGTGGGTAATCAGCTAAAGCGAATTCCAATAAGTGGCGGACAGGCACAACTTATTTGTCAGGGACCATCGGGAGCAGACG
>JAUVAR010000299.1 GCA_030591625.1 Candidatus Zixiibacteriota bacterium | reverse complement strand
ATCCTTGAAGAATGTCGTCGAATGGGGATTGAAGTTCTCCCGCCTCATGTTGATGAATCAAAAATCGATTTCACCGTAGTCGATAATAAAATCAGATTCGGTCTTAAAGCGGTCAAGAATGTTGGCGAAGGTCCATCGGATGCGATAGTCAAAGCCCGTGCTGCCGGAGAGCCATTTAAAGATATGGCTGATCTGACATCACGTATAGAACCACGTTTGTTGAATCGTCGGACACTTGAGTCACTAATTCTCGCCGGAGCCTGCGACTCACTCGAAGGAACTCGTGCTCAGAAGAAAGAAACTGTCGAAGCATTTTTAGAGTTTGGACAAAAAGTTTATCAACAGGACTCGACTGAGGATTTATTCGCCGGTTCCGGGGTAGCGATTGAGAGAGTAGCACCCAAATTCCCTCCCGATCCCAATTGGTCAAAGTCTGAAATCCTCACTCTCGAGAAGGAAATGCTCGGGTTTTATGTCTCTGGTCATCCTCTTGACAAATATCGTGATACACTAAATTCGTTTGCATCTTCAACCGCAGGAGGACTCGAAACTTCTGTCGATGGACGAGAAGTGACTGTCGGCGGGATTCTCAGTACGATAAAAACGATGACTGACAAAAAAGGTAACCTCATGGCGTTTGCAACGTTAGAGGATTTTACCGGTACGGTGGAACTGATCTTGTTCTCAAAATGTTATGAGAAGTACTCAGAGGATATCAAGATTGATCAGATGGTTTTGGTCAACGGCCGTGTATCTACCAGAGAAGGGGAGGCTCCCAAGATACTTGGGTCGGAAGTTCTGCCCTTGGATAAACTTACGGAACGCTACGACTGCCAGTTGGTTATAAAGCTTGATGCCGACACGACCGACAATCGGCTTAACGATGCTTTGGCTGTGCTTGAAGAATATCGGGGAAAAGTCCCGGTTCTGATTGCAGCCCGACAAAACGGTTCAGAGGTTTATATCAAATCGCGCAAATATGCGATAAATATTGATTTTGCACTTCTGAACAAACTGAAAGATTTGCTTGGAGATAATGGAGCATATTTAAGGCCACTTGGTACCAAACCAGGTGCACCCGAAATACCAAGAAAAAATCACTGGCAAAAAAGGTAATATAAAAGTGAAATTAGCAAAATTTACAATTCTCATACTTTCGATTATTACGATATTCTCGTTACAGGCTAAGGATAAAGATGGCGCCAAACCTGCCTATCCGGAAACCTCAAAAGCGGATACAATTGTTTGGCTGAGTTACAACGAAGCGATTGCCAAATCTGCCGACAAAGATCAGCATATTTTTATTCACTTCACTACCCGTACATGCGGATGGTGTCGCAAGATGGAACGTGAAACATATAAAGACAGTGCCGTTGTCCGAATGCTCAACGACAATTTCGCGCCGGTTAAAATTTGGGCCGATGCCTATGACAATATAGATGTCGAAGGCTACCAGATCAGTCAGGCAGCTTTGGCCAAGAATGAATTTGGGGTCGCATCGTATCCCCAATTCTGGTTTGTCAATCCGGATAAGATGAAAGTCGGACCACTCAAGGGGTACCTTTCGGTGGACCGTTTCATGAAATCGCTTGAGTATGTTAGTAGTTATACATACGATACATCTCGTACCGAGGACGGCAAAAAGAAGGAACAAGCAGTAACGAAAACGAATAAATAGCAGTTACTATATACTTGAACGAACTTGTTAGAGAACTTAGGAAACCAAGATGAATAAAAGACTTCTCGCCATACTCAGCGCATCACTAATTGTGATTTCGATAATTTCTTGTAGCTCGGGTGAAACCGAAGCTGTCGCTGATGCAAATACAGATAATAATATAACTTTAGCAACGGCCGAAGCAGGCAACAGTTCGCTCGCACAATGGACGGCAAAAGATGCCGACGGTGTGATGCGTTCATCCGATGAATGGCTCGGCAAACAGCCGGTCGTATTTAATTTCTGGGGTACATGGTGTCCGCCGTGCCGTCGTGAAATCCCCGACATGGTTCGCATCTATGATGAGTACAAACCAAAAGGTGTTGAGATTGTCAGTATTGCTATTCGTGACAATGCCAAGCAGGTTCTTATGTTTGCCGGTAAGGCAAACATGAAGTGGGAACTATTGATGACCAACGAAGAGGTTCAGAAGAAACTCGGACTCTCGGGAGCAGTTCCTACGACAATTTTCTTTGATAAGGATGGAAACGAGAAAGCACGCTTTGTAGGGATGCGAAATTATGCTGCGTTCAAGGAAGCAATCGAATCTATTATCTGAACAAACCAGATAAGATAAAATTTAAACCGGTCAGGATAGCCTGATCGGTTTTTTTATTTGCCCTAATCTTCTTTAGAACGTCGTTTGGTCCAGTAGATGATTTCTTTCTCTGCCGTGTAACCTGAATTTGTAAAGCAAGCCATTGACGGTGTGTTCTCATCTTCAATAAGCGCACAAATCACAACGGCACCAGATTCGTAGAGAAACTTTTCGCAGGCATTGATAATCATCGCCGCCAGTTTATTACCTCGGTGATCGGGATCAATTGCAACCCGGTTGACCCACCCACGGCGACCATCGAAATTAGCAATCCCAACACCGATCATATTATCATTCTCGTACAGCCCAAAGTATGCCACGACCGGCTTTTGCATCTCTTTGGCTATCATTTCGCGTGAGTCACGACCGTTTGGTTTGGTTGGAAGACCTGAGTCGGCCCAAACGCGATGGATGTCATCAAAATCAACGATAGTTAATTTACGAATTTCAAAACTCATACTTTTCCTTTAAGATCGCCTCAAGACGATTGTGATCAAAGGCCGAAGCAAAAGGTTGATCGTTCCAATGGTCGCATCCGGTGAAATTCAATAGGACTCCACGTGCAGGTATGCCTTCGTCGCGGGCGGTGCGCATGCCTCGTGCGAGCATCGTAAGACAGGCAATGCCGATGACAGATAATTCTCCGGCATGATCCTTGTAATGTTCCAGCTGCTCGGTCAGGGCACGTTTGGAGAAAACAACTTCGACCCCGTAGCGGTCGGCGAGTTCGCAAATATCGTACGCCTGACAATCGGGCTGACAGAGTTGACAACGGTCGCCGAAGTCGCCGTCGGATTTTATGCAGTCAGGATTATGCAGCGAAAGACAGTCGGGCATTATTATCAATGTTTTTTTGATCTGGTTGAATTTTTCGCGATTGATAGCATCGTAGATCCGAAACGAGACAGCTTCCAATAGGTATAGCTCTTTCGGAGTTTGGCGCATGTTATGATCGTCACGTTTACTTGTGTCGTCTATCGCCATCTTAACGAATTCGTCTATACCTTCGAAATCTTTCCCGAATGTTTCGAAACCAGCAGCGAGGAACTGTTCGACGAATTTCTCAAGACGTTCATTGAATTCTGGTTGCAATCTGTATGTAGGGGCTTGTTCTGTCATAGGTGGAATATAGAAATGATTTTATTCAATAGCCAGCTTGCAATTT
>JAUVAR010000062.1 GCA_030591625.1 Candidatus Zixiibacteriota bacterium | reverse complement strand
GTATTCCTAATGGTAAAATTTTAGAAGAAGGTCAGATCGTTAGTATTGATTGTGGTGCTGAAAAAAAGGGTTATTATGGTGATTCAGCAAGAACTTTTGCGGTTGGAGCTATTTCCGACGAGAAGGCTGAGCTTATGAAATACACCCTCGAATCATTGCAGGCTGGTATTGACATGGCGAGAAAAGGTTGTAAATTAGGTGAAATTTCGGCCGCTGTTCAAAAGCATGCCGAAGGCCAGGGATACGGCGTTGTCCGTCAACTGGTTGGGCACGGGATCGGACGCAAGATGCACGAAGAACCTCAGGTGCCTAATTTTGGTTCCCCGGACGAAGGCCCTGTCTTGAAAGAGGGATTAGTATTGGCTATTGAGCCAATGATTAACGTTGGTACGTATGATGTGAAAACAATGCCTGACGGTTGGACAATAGTTACAGCCGATGGTCAGGCCTCAGCCCATTTTGAACACACCGTCGCCATTACGGAAAATGGCCCGGATGTTTTAACTTTGTCGTAAAGGTGCCCATGGCAAAAGAAGAGACCATATCTGTTGAAGGAAAAGTTATCGAGACGTTGCCAAACGCAATGTTTCGTGTTGAGTTAGACAACGGCCATGTGGTGCTCTCGCATATATCAGGTAAGATGAGAATGCATTTTATCAAAATCCTGCCTGGAGATAAAGTAACTTTGGAGTTGTCGCCATACGATCTGAGTAGAGGAAGAATAACTTACCGCTATAAGTAAAAGCGGAATAGATATAGAGAGATTGTTATGAAAGTAAATTCGTCAATAAAGAAGCGCTGTGAGCACTGCAAGATAATCCGCCGTCGTGGTATCCTGCGCGTTATATGCTCGCGTAATCCATCGCACAAACAGCGTCAAGGTTGAGATAAGATAGTTTTGGTTTATATAAGGAGAATGACTATTGGCTAGAATAGCCGGTGTAGATCTACCGAAAGACAAGCGTGTCCAAATCGGGTTGAGATATATTTTTGGCATTGGACCACATCATGCCGACGAAATACTCAAGAAAACTGCCATTAACCCGGACACCCGTGTAAATGCCCTTTCCGATGGAGAGGTTGCTAAGCTCCGTAACGTGATTGAAAACGACTACGCAGTCGAAGGTTCATTACGTTCTGAGATAAATATGAATATCAAGCGGCTCGTTGATATCGGCTCGTATCGTGGTCTGCGTCATAGACGTGGTCTTCCGTGTAGAGGTCAGCGTACCAAAACAAATGCCCGCACCTGCAAGGGACCGAGACGAGCAATCGGTGGACTCAAAAAGAAGCCTGTTGGCAAGGGTTAATTAACGAACGTTTGAGAGGTTGAATTTGGCTGGACCAAAGAAAAAAACAACGCGTAAGAAAGCCGGACGGGCAGAGGCCAATGGCATTGTCCACATCAAGGCTACATTTAATAATACTGTGATAACTATCGCAGATACACATGGCAAAACTGTATCCTGGAGCGCTGCTGGTCGAGTAGGCTTTAAGGGTTCAAAAAAGTCAACACCATTCGCAGCACAGCTTGCGGCCAACGGTGCAGCCAAAGAAGCTATCGATCTCGGTATGCGTAAGGCTGAAGTATGGGTCAAAGGACCTGGACCTGGTCGTGAAGCAGCGATTCGTTCGCTCGCCGCCGCCGGACTCGAAATCACGCTAATCCGTGATTGTACACCGATTCCACACAATGGTTGCCGTCCGCCGAAACGCCGACGTGTTTGATGAAGAAAAATATTTGTATTCTGTTTTATAGGAGAATAGATGGCTCGTTATCGTGATGCAAACTGTAAGCTCTGCCGCAGGGAAGGTGAAAAACTATTCCTGAAGGGGCAGCGGTGTACTACGGACAAATGTTCGTTTGAGCGCCGCCCATTTGCTCCAGGCCAGCACGGACAGAACTTTCGAAGGAAAGTTTCTGCCTACGGCTTGCAGCTGCGGGAGAAGCAGAAGGTCCGTAGAACCTACGGTGTCCTTGAAAAACAATTCCGAAATTACTTCAAATCTGCGGATAAGAAGATCGGTATTACTGGTGAAAACTTAGTCCAGTCACTTGAGACCAGACTTGATAATATCGTATATCGTCTCGGTTTTGCCGGGTCTAGAAAACAGGCCCGCCAGTTAGTTCGGCACCGCCATATTTTGGTCAATGGTCATATCGTGGATATCCCATCATATTGCCTTCGTCCGAACGAACTAATTCGTATTAAAGATCGCTCCAAGAAGCTTGATCTCATCCATGATGCCCTCAAATCGGGTCGTGGTGATGAGCTTCCTTGGTTGCGTCTAAACAAAGCTGCCCTCGAAGGAGAACTTCTTGAAGTACCAAAGAGAGCAGATATTCCGCTAACCGCGAATGAACAGCTAATTGTTGAGCTTTACTCTAAGTAAAGGCGTGGAGGTCAGTCGTATATGAAATGGAAAGCCATGATAATGCCCAAAGAAGTTGTTGCCGATCAGTCGTCTGAAACGGCCAATTATGCACGCTTCTCGGTAGAGCCATTGGAAAGAGGCTATGGAGTTACTGTTGGTAACTCTCTCCGCAGGGTTTTGCTTTCATCAATTCAGGGAGCTGCGGTTGTATCGATAAGAATCGAAGGCTGCCTTCATGAGTTCTCAAGCATCGAAGGTGTTTACGAGGATGTTACCAATATAGTCTTGAACGTCAAGCAGATTATTCTGCTGATGCATGCTGATGAGATGCGTACGCTCAAATTCAGCACGACCAAGAAAGGTAAGATCACCGCCGGAATGTTCTCTTCCGATGCTGAGGTTGAAATTCTTAACCCCGATATGCATATCTGCGAATTGACGGCCGATGTAGAGTTCTCTATGGAACTCGACATTGAATCAGGACGCGGTTATCATATTGCAGAACAAAACAAACGAGAAGATGCTCCGGTCGGCACAGTATATGTCGATTCGCTCTTCTCACCGGTCACTAAAGTCGCCTACAAAGTGGAAAGTACCCGCGTTGGACAGCGTACCGATCTTGACCGTCTTATGATTGAAGTTAATACCAACGGTGCTATCACACCCGAGGATTCACTTAGCTATGCAGCTAAGTTGATGAAAGACCATCTTCAGTTGTTTATTAACATGGACGAAGAAGTAATGGTCGAGGAAGAACCAGAAGAGGATGAAAATGTCGTCCGCATGCGCGGTCTTTTGAAGACTCGCGTGGATGAACTTGAACTCTCGGTTCGTTCTTCAAACTGTCTCCGGGCTGCCAATATCCAGACGATTTCTGATCTGGTTGTGCGCACTGAGGCAGAGATGTTGAAGTATCGTAATTTTGGACGCAAGTCTCTCAATGAAATCGGTGCAATGCTCGAAGATATGGGTATTGGCTGGGGAATGGACATTGCGCAATATTTAGAACCTGAAAAGAAGATATAAGTACCATGGGACACCAGGATAAAAAGGTAAAGTTACATCGTACCAAAGCACACCGTGAGGCGATGTTTAGGAATATGGCGATGTCGTTGTTTGAGCACAGAGTCATTCGGACAACCGATGCAAAAGCGAAAGCTTTGGCACCGATCGTTGACAGACTGATCTCAACGGCGAAGAAAGGCACCCTTGCTGCAAAACGGCAGGTTGCTAAATCTGTTCGACAGAAACCGGTTTTCAAAAAACTGTTTAACGAAATCGTTCCGCAGTTTTCTGAACGCACTTCCGGTTTTACTCGTATTGTAAAACTTGGTGTTCGTCGTGGTGACGGAGCACCATTGTCTGTAGTTGAACTTCTGACCGAAAAACCTAAGGTAGAGTCCGATACCAAGGATAAGAAAGCGAAGAAGTCCAAAACAGCCAAAGCTTCCGAATAATAAAGACTGCTGAATAAGTCATTAACGTGATTTATTATTAAGGCCCGCCTCACGGTGGGTCTTTTTTTATGTGGCAACGCCACTTTTTTCTCCTTCGGACCGCTGCAAACGTTAGAGTTTTGATTTGTATTCCCTGCTTACGACGAAACAGCCAGAGGATGCTCATGTTTAGATTGAGTGGATCCTTTGGGTGCCCCGCCCCTTGGGGTAGGATTAGATTTTGTGCGGTCAGATGACCTTCCTGACCAACGGGTGGCCTTAGGTTTCTCTTATATGCTAGAACCGATTCAATTTTGATTGTTTTGTGCATCCTATTAGTCAATAAACATGGCGTAGAAATAGTTCAATTTCAATAAATGATGTTAATGCGTGGTTGCCGTTTGTTGTTGGCCATAGAGTTACGCTTCAATTGGCTTTGCTCGTGCAAAAAAAGGTGCGTTGTAGTGATGTGATGGTCTTTTTGATTCTTGACACATAAGGGTCTTTTGGTAATTCTGATTTTCTTGTAGGCCAAGACCCCTGTGGTCTTGGCGATTAGTGCGGTCAGGTGACTCTGCCTGACCGTTCTTTCGTTTGTAAACATTATTCTCCCTCGCTTTCATTATATGGATAGGGGATAGGAATAACATCTATTTGATGTGGTTTTCGTTGAGCCGGATTAGTGCTTCAGAACATCGTTATGAAGAATAGACCCACCTTTCAGGTGGGGTACGTACGTGTAAGTGTCAGGTCACACGTCCGGCATAGCCGCCCGCAAGACCTGACACAACTTTTCAATGGCTGCTCGAAGTTCGGAACCGATCAATGGATGTTGGTTCCGCCCTACAAGAAAGAGAAACAAAACCCACCCCAAGGGGCGGGGCACCCACGTGCCACCCGCCGAGCACGAAAGAACCGTCGTGCCCTCCAAGGCGGGCAGGTAGAGTCACCCGCACCCGACGGCACGAAGCACCCGCCCTACAGGAAACCGACCGATAGCGGGTGAGGCACCAGACAACGGAAACAATATCATTGCGTTATAAATATGGGCTCGGTATAATAAAAGACTGCAATCATCAAACAGAATTAATGGAGGACTATATTGTCTGAGGAGCAATCAAATTTACCAATCCTGCCATCACTTACTGGCGAACGACTATATCTACGTCTGACAGTCGCCGATGACATTGCAACGACTTATCATTGGACCCTGCAAAGTGAACCACAGTCTTTGAGTTGCCGTCCGTTTGTTGTCAAGACTCCCGAGGAAGCTGCCGAATCATTCGCCAAACTTGAACGATCTGTGGATCGGATGCAGTTGATTGCAATTTTAAAAGATAGCGGTATGCCTGTTGCACGTCTGACGTACTTTGATCTCAATCAACAAAACCGTTCTGCCGAACTCGGTTTAATCGTTGATCCAAAGGGACGTCGCAGGGGTTATGGCACAGAAGCACTACAAATCCTGATCAAGTATCTCTTTAGTCAAAGAGCCCTAAACAAAGTTTACGCTCAGACAGCTGCCTGCAATCAACCGACGATTGATCTGCTTGAGAAGTTGGGGTTCAAAAAAGATGCTGATCTGCGTGATCATTATTTTATCGATGGTAGCTGGTACAATGGTTATATCTATTCGCTGCTTCTTAGCGATCTGGACACTTAGAGGTAGAGTGAACGCGAGGGTTTAATACGATTCAAAGAGGGTGACCTGTAATTTTGATTCAGAAGCCATATCATCTAAATCATTGAAGCGTACGGGGTAACAACGTTTGGCTAAATCGCTTGATTCGGGATGGCTCGCGTACTATAATAAGCAAACGAATTCCTTAACTTTGTATCATAACCGGTTGTCCTGATGCCGTATGCGCCGGTTAATCAAAACTATCAAGGCTGGATGCCGGGGAGATTACGATGGAAGCGACTGAGAAGAAGGGAATGTCCAAGGGCTGTATGGTCGGTATGATCATCGCCGGAGTATTGTTGTTGATCGTAATTATTGGATTTACAATGTGCTATATCTACAAAGATGACCTGGTTAAGATGGGTGGCACAACTGTTATAAATCAAATCAAAACTATTGTCGCAGAAGATACCCCAGATGGTGTTGATACTGTTCAGTTCAATAATATGCTCGACCAGTTTATTATCAAAGCTGACGCTGATTCAAATTCTGTAGTCCAATACACAATGTTCATTCAAGGTGTACAAATGATGGTTGGAGATGAGAAAATCTCAGCCGACGAAGTAAAACAAATTGAAGCTGTTGTAGCACAGCTATATCCTGAACTTGCTCCACCTGCAGAAGCGGTTGATCCTTCTGATGCGATTGACACAACTGCAGTAACTGAAACAACCGAATAATATTTTTAACAAGGCTCTCTTCAGATAATCTGAGTGGAGCCTTTTTGTACAATATGAATACCCTCACGCCTGTAATAATTATAATACTATCTTACCTGATTGGTGCGATCCCGTTTGGGTTGTATCTGGCTCGGTGTTTTGGTGTGCCGGATATACGTAAGGTCGGGTCGGGTAATATTGGTGCTACCAATGTCTGGCGAAATGCCGGAGGGAAAGCGGCGGCGCTTGTATTTTTCTTCGATATTGGGAAAGGTGCCCTTGCGGTGATAGTCGCACGTATGACAACTCAAAGCATGATGTCAGCAGATCTATTTATGATTATCTGTGGAATGACTGCGGTGCTCGGGCATGTATTTCCTGTCTATCTCAAATTTCGTGGCGGCAAAGGTGTCAACACAGCGCTTGGAGTGGTTGCAAGTTTGATGCCGTTTGAGAGTGCGGTCGCATTTGTGTTGTTTGCCATAGTTGTAGCTATAACAAAATATGTTTCGGTTGGGTCTATGGTTGGTGCGTTGAGTCTGCCGATTTCATTAGATGTCAAATCAATCTGGTTGGCGAAAGACTCAAGTCAGGCGTTGTTCTATTTTTCGATTATCATTGCGTTGTTAGTCTTAGTGACGCACAGAACAAATATTGGCCGTCTTATCAATGGTGATGAAAACAAGTTTTCATTTTCATCCCGTTCGAAAGGAGCCGGCACAAATGCCTAAAAAGTTTACAATTCTTGGTGCTGGATCGTGGGGAATGGCTCTCGGTAATCTTCTTTCCGGGGCAGGTCATGCAGTAACGGTGTGGGAACATAACGAGGATGACTATAAATTATTGAAATCGACAGGCGGGAATCCGGCACGTCTTACGAATTTCAGATTGCCGTGTGACGTTAAAATCACCAATGATTTGATTCAGTCTGTACAGGATTGTACCATCCTTGTGATGGCGGTGCCATCGCAGTTTGTAAAATCAGTTGTACGAAAGCTTGATGGTCAGCTTGATCATCTTGATGGAATAGTAAATGTTTCCAAGGGTATAGAAACAAGTTCACTGCGCCGAATGTCGGTTCTTTTGCACGAAGAGACGTCATTATCAATGAATAAGATAGCAACTTTGTCGGGACCTTCGCATGCCGAGGAGGTTGTTCTTGGGATGCCGACAACGGTGGTGGTTGGGTCGGAGTCGAAGTCGTTTGCCGAACAGTGCCAGGATCTGTTTTCGAATGGTCGGTTCCGTGTTTATGCGAGTGATGATCTGGTTGGGGTAGAACTGGGTGGATCGCTTAAGAACATCATTGCGATAGCGACCGGAATTGCCGACGGTCTATCGCTTGGTGACAATACGAAGGGTGCGTTAATAACACGTGGTCTGGCCGAGATGGTTAGGCTGGGAGTTGCCCTTGGTGCGAATGCTGAGACGTTTGCCGGTCTCTCGGGGATTGGTGATCTTGTAACAACTTGTTCATCCCGCCATAGCCGGAATAGAATGGTGGGCGAACGGATTGGTAAAGGAGAAAGCCTGGATCATATCTTGTCCGATATGACAATGGTTGCCGAAGGGGTTCAAACGACTCGTTCGGGATTCGAGCTTGCCGGGCGTGAGAATGTTGAGATGCCTATCACTTCTGAAGTGTACCGTGTTTTGTTCGAAGGAAAATCACCGCAGGGAGCGGTGAACGATTTGATGTCAAGGGAATTGAAGGCGGAAGTCTGGTAGATGAATTATGAAAATTAGAGGGAATGCCGATGGCAAAAGCAGTAATAGTTGAAAAAAGGTATTACTCGATAAGCGAAGTTTCAAAGATGACTGGTCTTGAGGCGTATGTGCTCAGGTATTGGGAGAAGGAATTTCCACTGTTGAAACCACGCAAGAATCGTGGTGGCAGTCGTCAATACACAGTTCGTGATATCGAAACAATAAACCGGATTAAGCATTTGCGAACCAAGGAAAAACTCACTATCGCAGGTGCTCGTACAAAGTTAATGATGAAAAGGTCGGCCGAGAAAAATGTTGAAATGGCCAATGGCGCCAAGGCCAAGACATTGATATCGCAGATTCGCAAAGAAGTTGAGTCTCTTCTTAAAAATATCTCTTGAAATCGTTCTGGTTTGAAGTAGATTGATCCTCCGAGTTGACCACTCGGTTGTAGTTGTCGGAGCGTGGCGCAGTCAGGTAGCGCACTCGCCTGGGGTGCGAGAGGTCGGCAGTTCAAGTCTGCTCGCTCCGACCATTATTCTTAAGGGTTTAATGCCCATTCCTTTTTATTGCTAATTCAATGCATACTATTGTATAACTAACACTATGAATAAACTCGCATCACGATCAGTTCTTGTTTTGATACCGGCATACAATGCCGAAAAGTATCTTCCTGAGCTTTTGAAAAGAGTCAGGGTGTATGTCTGCGACAGTAATCTCCTGCTTGTCAATGATGGGTCAAGCGATGACTCGCTTAAGGTTATGCAGGAAGAAAATGTCAGGCATATATCATTCGATATTAATAAGGGGAAAGGAGCAGCTCTTGCGGCAGGCTTTAAGTATGCTGTCGAGCAGGGGTATCGTTCGGTCTTGACCCTTGATTCTGACCTTCAACATGCACCGGAAGAAATACCACGATTTTTTGCACGTGATGATGGCAACACGATGTTGATGGGGACACGGAGTATTAAACTTGAAGTGATGCCGTTTGCGAGGTGCCTGTCGAATTATGTTACATCACTTATAGTCTCGGTTTTTTCGACACAACGAGTTCGTGATAGCCAGTCGGGATATCGTTTGATTCCTGTGAAGGTGTTAAAAGCTCTTCCACTTACGACAGTGGGATATGATTATGAGTCCGAGATGCTATTTAAGGCCGGTGCGCTCGGTTGTCGTATTGGAGAGGTAGGAGTTTCGACCATATATGATGATTCACCTTCATATATAAATCCTCTCAACGATACCCTTCGTTTTATTCGACAAATATGGCGCAGGATTTGGGCGTAGGATAGTATCATTGTGGCAAGTGTATCGCTTACTGAGGGGACCAAACGTTACAAGCTGATACTTGGGGCAATTATTATTCTGGCTGTGATCATTCGGCTGGTTTTTGTTTTTGCTGTGCCGGCCTGGCATTCACCCGATGAGTATGCGCACTATTGGGTTATTGAACAGGTTGCCGAGACTGGTGAACTGCCGGTAGCGGATCATTCATTTCCCAACTATGAGGCGTTCCAGCCACCGCTTTACTATGTTATAGCATCTCCAATAATAATGATATCTGGTGGTGGGGCAGGTTTTACTGAAGATATAATATCGCCACCGCTTGGGCTTGTGATGGTTCGTTTGTTCTCTGTCCTATTGGGGCTTTTAACGATATTCGTTTGTTATCGGATAAGTGGTCGGCTCTCGTTTGTAAAGCCGATTGATCGCTTGGTGGCTACGGGTGTTGTTGCATTTTTGCCAACGTTTGTTGGGGTGACATCATCTGTGAACAATGATTGTTTGGTGATCCTGTTTTCGTCTTTAGTAATTTATTATATACTGAATCCAGTTTGGACAAAAAGGAATGCGTTATTGACAGGTGTTTTTCTGGGACTTGCAATTTTATCAAAAATGAATGGACTGGTGCTTCTACCCATTGTGTTGTTTAGAGCATGGCAAATTTCGGGTAACAGTTTGAGTAGCATGTGGAATAAACTATCTGGAGTATTACCGGGTTTATTGATTGCGCTGGTAATTATCATTGTGCGAAATCTGTTACAATATGGTGACCCGCTTGCTTTAAATCCCGGAGCTGAAACCGGTAATGGATATGATATTACCAATATCGCACGGGCCGTAAAGAATCTCGCCTGGAGTTTCTGGTTTGCTTTTGGACCAGCTTATCGTCAGAATCTTCCGATGATTGTTTATATCATGATATTCTTTCCAATGACAGTCATAGCAGTATTTGGTTGGTATCGAAAGTTATCAAATTCAAATGAATTTAGAACTCTTGCTATTGTGGCGGTGGGGAGTTCAATAGTTGCATCACTTTACTATACATTATCCTATCCGGCTGGCACAATGACAAGCTGGGGAAAAAACATCTATCCAGTATTGTCAATTATAGCCCTGTTGCTGGCTGTTGGATGGCGGACTGTATCAGTGCGTTTTGCGCATTTGTTGCCTGTGATATCTGTTGTCGTATTGTTTATCGCATCGGTCTGGGCGGGCGTGATCTTCTTGATTTGAATATCTTTTTGTTACAAGCTTGATCTTGTACATCGGGCACACTACTATAGTAACATGAAATTATCAGAGATATTTAGTAATTATCCGGTTGTTCGCAACGAGATGATTGAAGGTGTTAAATCATTAACTCAGGATCAACTCGAATGGAAACCAGATGGCTACAAAAACAGTATAGGTGCTCTGCTCGTCCATATCGCAGAAGCTGAATGTT